>NZ_JBEXWT010000033.1:0-90351 GCF_040629945.1 Kitasatospora sp. NPDC005856
AGGGGGACGGTCTGCAGGGGGTTGCGGGTGCCGTCGGGGCGTTCGCGCAGCCGGCCGTCGTCGATGAAGTCCTGGACGTGGGCGACGTGCAGGCGAAGGTTGTGCCGGGCGGCGACGCGGTCGCGGTAGGCGATCACCTCGGGGAAGTTGTGCCCGGTGTCCACGTGCAGGAGGGAGAAGGGGACCGGCGCGGGGTGGAAGGCCTTGAGCGCCAGGTGCAGCATGACGATGGAGTCCTTGCCGCCGGAGAACAGGATCACCGGGCGTTCGAACTCCCCCGCGACCTCGCGGAAGACGTGCACCGACTCGGCCTCCAGCGCGTCCAGGTGCGACAGCGCGAAGGGGTTGTCGTCGGTGCGGACCGGGCTGTCGGTCACGGTGGTCATGCCAGGCCCCTCTCGGTCAGGAAGGCGTGCAGTTCGGCGGCGGAGTCGGCCACCTCGCGGCCCTGCGTCTGGATCCGCAGCTCCGGGGTCTGCGGGGCTTCGTACGGGTCGTCCACGCCGGTGAGACCGGAGATCTCGCCGGCCGCCTGCTTGGCGTACAGGCCCTTCACGTCGCGTTCGGCGCACAGTTCGACCGGGGTGGCGACGTGGATCTCCAGGAACGCGGTGCCGGCCGCCTCGTGCCGCTCGCGCACGGCGGCGCGGGAGTCGGCGAACGGGGCGATCACCGGGGCGAGCACCTTGACGCCGTTGGCCGCCAGCTTCTCGGCGACGAAGCCGATCCGGGTGACGTTGGTGTGCCGGTCCTCGCGGGAGAAGCCGAGGCCCTTGGAGAGGAACTCGCGGATCTCGTCGCCGTCCAGGACCTCGACCTTGTGGCCCTCGGCGCGCAGCCGGTCGGCCAGCGCGAAGGCCAGGGTGGTCTTGCCGGCGCTGGGCAGCCCGGTCAGCCACACGGTGGCGCCGCGCTCGCAGGGGGCGGCCGTGGGGGCCGCCTCTGCGGCTCCGTCGGCGGCCAGGGCATGTGCTGTCACGGGGTCTTCCTTACCTGGGGGTGGGGGTGATGACTGGTCAGAGGTGGATGCCGCACTCGGTCTTGCCGGAGCCGGACCAGCGGCCGGCCCGGGCGTCCTCGCCCTCGGCGGGCTTGCGGGTGCAGGACAGCGGGGAACAGCCGATCGAGGGGTAGCCCTCCCACAGCAGCGGGTTGAGCAGCACGCCGTGCTCGGCGACGTAGGCGTCCACGTCCTGCTGGGTCCAGCGGGCGATCGGCGCGATCTTGACCTTGCGGCGCTTCGGGTCCCAGGAGACCACCGGGGTGTTCGCCCGGGTCGGGGACTCGTCGCGGCGCAGCCCGGTCGCCCAGGCGTCGTAGCCGGCCAGGCCCCGGTTGAGCGGCTCGACCTTGCGCAGCGCGCAGCACAGGTCCGGGTCGCGGTCGTGCAGGTGCGGCCCGTACTCGGCGTCCTGCTCGGCCACGGTCTTCAGCGGGGTGAGCGTGATGACGTTGACCGGCATGGTCGCGGCCACCGCGTCCCGCGTCCCGATGGTCTCCGGGAAGTGGTAGCCGGTGTCCAGGAACACCACGTCCACCCCCGGGAACACCGAGGACGCCAGGTGGGCGACGACCGCGTCCTCCATCGAGGAGGTGACGCAGAACCGCTCGCCGAAGGTGTCCGCGGCCCACCGGAGGACCTCCTGCGCGGAGGCCTCCTCCAGCTCGCGGCCGGCCTTCTCCGCCAGCGACGCGTGGTCAGTCGCGGTGCTGCTCATGGGACGCACCCCCGTGGTTGGTCGGTGACAGCAGGCCGAGGAACTTCAGCTGGAAGGCGCGGCGGCAGCCGTGGCACTCCCAGGCGCCGTGTCCGGCCTCGGAGGGACGCAGGTCCTCGTCCCCGCAGTAGGGGCAGAAGAAGGGGGCGGCCCGCTCGCTCATGCGCCCACCTCGCTTCGCTCGGCGGTCGCTTCGTGGGGCACGGTCCGCCGGCTGCGCTCGCTCACGACAGCTGCTCCTCGCTCGCCCGGGCCGCCCACTGGGCGAAGCGCTCGCCCTCGGTGCGGTCGGCCCGGTAGCGGGTCAGCACGCGCTCGACGTAGTCGGGCAGGCCCGCGCTGGTGACCTTGAGGCCGCGGACCTTGCGGCCGAAGCCGGCCTCCAGGCCGAGCGCGCCGCCGAGGTGCACCTGGTAGCCCTCGACCTGCTCGCCGTTCTCGTCGGTGACCAGCTGGCCCTTGAGGCCGATGTCGGCGACCTGGATGCGGGCGCAGGCGTTCGGGCAGCCGTTGATGTTGATGGTCAGCGGCTCGGCGAAGTCCGGCAGGCGCTGCTCGAGCTCGTCGATGAGGGTGCGGCCGCGCTCCTTGGTCTCGACGATGGCGAGCTTGCAGTACTCGATGCCGGTGCAGGCCATGGTGCCGCGGCGGAACGGCGAGGGCGTGACCCGCAGGTCGAGCGCCTCCAGGCCGGCCACGACCGACTCGACGTGCTCCTCGGCGATGTCGAGGATGAGCATCTTCTGCTCGGCGGTGGTGCGCACCCGGTCGCTGCCGTGGGCGGCGGCGAGGTCGGCGATCTCGCCGAGCAGCTTGCCGTGGACCCGGCCGACGCGCGGCGCGAAGCCGATGTAGTACCTGCCGTCGTTCTGCTTGTGCACGCCGACGTGGTCGCGCCAGCGGGCGGCGGGCTCGGCCGGGGCGGGGCCGTCGACCAGCCGGTACTTGAGGTACTCGTCCTCCAGCACCTGGCGGAACTTCTCCACGCCCCAGTCGGCGACCAGGAACTTCAGCCGGGCGCGGTTGCGCAGGCGCCGGTAGCCGTAGTCGCGGAAGATGCCGATGACGCCGCCGTAGACGTCGGCCACCTCGTCGAGCGGGACCCACGCGCCCAGCCGCACGCCCAGCTTGGGGTTGGTGGACAGTCCGCCGCCGACCCAGAGGTCGAAGCCGGGGCCGTGCTCGGGGTGGACCACGCCGACGAAGGAGACGTCGTTGATCTCGTGGGCGACGTCGAGCAGCGGGGAGCCGGAGACGGCGCTCTTGAACTTGCGCGGGAGGTTGGAGAAGTCCGGGTTGCCGATGAAGCGGCGCTGGATCTCCTCGATGGCGGGCGTGCCGTCGACGATCTCGTCCTCGGCGATGCCGGCCACCGGGGAGCCGAGGATGACGCGCGGGGTGTCGCCGCAGGCCTCGGTGGTGGACAGGCCGACGGCCTCCAGCTTCTGCCAGATCGCCGGGACGTCCTCGATCCGGATCCAGTGGTACTGGATGTTCTGCCGGTCGGTCAGGTCGGCGGTGCCGCGGGCGTACTGCTCGGAGACCTCGGCGACCGCCCGCAGCTGGGGGACGGTCAGCCGGCCGCCGTCGATGCGCACGCGGAGCATGAAGAACTCGGCGTCCAGCTCGTGCGGGTCCAGGATCGCGGTCTTGCCGCCGTCGATGCCCTCCTTGCGCTGGGTGTAGAGCCCCCACCAGCGCATCCGGCCGCGCAGGTCGGCCGGGTCGATCGAGTCGAAGCCCCGGTGCGCGTAGACCGTCTCAATACGTGTCCGCACATTGAGACCGTCGTCGTCCTTCTTGAACTGCTCGTTGGCGTTCAGAGGGGTGTAGTGGCCCATGCCCCACTGGCCCTCGCCGCGGTGGCGGGTCACCTTGCGGGCCGCCGCGGGGCGGCGCTCGGCGGCGCGGTCGGCCGGGGGCTCGACGGTCTCGGGGGAGGTGGCCATGGTGAAGTCCTTCGGGGCAGGTGGCGCTGGCGCCGAATGGGTCGCGGGGCGTGCTCGGCCGTGCGGTGCCACTCTGACCTGCGGATTTCTCAAGGCCTTGAGGGCAGTGACCGGGACCGGGCGGGCGCCTGCGCATCCGCTGCGGCGGGGATGGCGGGGGGTTCGGCGCCGGGTGCGGTGGTGCGGCGGAGTGGGGCTCAGGTCACCGGACAGATGGCGCTGGACACGCGAAGGAGATCGACGTGGAGTCGACCTACCAGGGTGGTTCCGGCGCTAGACATGGCAAGAGATTCGCATGGCCCGGGACTCGCGGTCCACTAACATCCGAATACTGGACGCTGAGGTTTCGTCATGTGGGACATTCGGACGTTCCCGCCGTTCCCCGCCCGGGCGTCCGGCCACGCGCCCGTACCCCCGGGGAGATCAACCGCGCGGCCCCGGCCCGATACGGTGGGCCCTGTGCAAGCAGCAGGCGATACGAGCAGAGCGAACGCCGAACGGCCCTCCCGGCGCCGGGGCAAGGGCTCCCGACGCGCGGCCAAACAGGCCACCTGGCGCCGTACGGCGTGGGAACTGGTGAAGGACACCACCAACACCTGCGTCGAGTACCGGGTCACCGGGCTCGCCGCGGAGGCGGCCTTCTTCACCCTGCTGTCCATCCCACCGCTGCTGCTCGGCCTGGCCGGCACCCTCGGCTACCTCGACGAGTTCCTCGGCGCGGGCACCATCGACCGGCTCAAGCACGACATCGTCTCGGCCGCCGGGACGGTGCTGTCGGACTCCTCCGTCAAGGAGGTCGTGGTCCCGCTGCTGAACGGGGTGTTCGACCACACCCGGCCCGACCTCGTCTCGATCGGCTTCCTGCTGTCGCTGTGGTCCGGCTCCAGGGCGCTCTACATCTTCATCGACACCATCACCGTCATGTACGGGCTCGACGGCAAGCGGGGCATCGTCAAGACCCGCCTGATGTCGCTGGGCCTCTACTTCGGCGCCCTGGTGATCGGCTCGCTGGTGCTGCCGCTGCTGATGGCCGGGCCGGGGCTGGTGGAGAACGCCGTGCCGGGGGTGGCCGGGCTGGTCGGCGCCCTCTACTGGCCGGTCGCGATCGTGCTGCTGATCGTCTCGCTGACCACCCTCTACCACTTGGCCGTCCCCGTCTCGACCCCGTGGCGCGAGGACGTCCCCGGCGCCCTGGTCGCCCTGGTGGTGCTGGTCTTCTGCAGCATCGGCCTGCGGGTCTACCTGGTCAGCTCGGTCGAGGGCCCCTCGGTGTACGGCTCGCTGGCGGCGCCGGTGGCCGTCCTGCTGTGGATCTTCGTGGTGGCGCTCGCGGTGCTCATCGGCGCCGCGATGAACGCCGCGATAGACCGCCGCTGGCCCACCCTGGAGACCGCCGACGCGCGCGCCGAGAACGAACGCGCCCACGAGGAGGCGGCCGCCGCGGTGGTCCGCGAGGTCGCCGCCCGGCGGGCCGTCGAACGGGCCCGGCGCGCCCGCGAGCTCGGGCTCGCCGAGGGCGTCGAGGAGGAGTGGGGCGAGGACGAGGGCGAGGACCTCGACGTGCCCTCCGAGTACCCGGAGCGGTGGGCCGACGTGCTGGCCGCCGACAACGTGCGCGGCCGGCTCACCGCCCGCGGCGGGCCGCACCACCGGCCCGCACCGCCGCCGCCGGACAGCGACCGGCCGGCCGGGCCGCCGCAGGGGGCGCAGGCGGGGCCCGATGCCGGGCCGGTGGGGCCCGGCTCCGGGCCGGTGGGGCCGGGGTCGGGGCCTGGGAGGCCTGGTTCCGGGCCGGTGGGGCCTGGGCCGGGGCCTGTTTCCGGGCCGCCGCAGGGGCCGCCCGGGCAGCAGGTGCCGGGGTATCCGCCGCGACCGCCCCGGCCGCCGTGGGACGAGCGGTAGGCGGAGCGGAACAGCGGCGAAGGACGGGGCCTCTCCCGCGGGTGCGGGGGAGGCCCCGTCGTGTCGGTGGGATGGCGTCGTGTCGGTGGGGTGGGGCGGGGTGGAGAGACCGGGCGGGGTGAGGTGAGGTGCGGACGGCGGGTCAGGGGGCGGCCCGGCGCGGTGGGAGGGCTTCGGCGGGGCGCGGCTAGGTCGGGGTGGAGGGGTCGTCCGCGCCGGAAGGGCCGTACGTGCCGGACGGGTCGAACGCGTCCGAGGGCGGCGGGGCGGACGGGTCGAACGCGTCGGAGGGCGGCGGGGCGGACGTGGGCTGATCGGCCCGCCAGGGCCGTTCGACCGGGCGGGCCTGGGCCGGGAACGGCTCCGGGGAGGGCGGGGGCGGGTCCAGGGCGGTGCGCCCGGAGGAGTCGCTCAGCTTGATCAGCAGCGCCACCATCAGCCAGTTCGCCAGCAGCGACGAACCGCCGGCGGCCAGGAACGGCAGTGCCTTGCCGGTCAGCGGGACCAGCCCGCTCACCCCGCCGACCACCACGAACACCTGGAGCGCCAGCGCCGCCGACAGGCCGGTGGCCAGCAGTTTGCCGAACGGGTCGGTCAGGCCGACCGCGGTGCGCAGACCGCGCTGGATCAGCAGCACGTAGACCAGCAGGATCGCGGTCACCCCGGCCAGGCCCAGCTCCTCGCCGATGGTGGTGAAGATGAAGTCGCTGCGGCCGGCGAAGCCGATCAGCCAGGGCCGTCCCGAGCCCAGGCCGGTTCCGGTGAGGTGCCCGGTGCCCAGGCTGAACAGCGCCTCGGCGGGCTGCTCGGAGATCGCCTTGTCGTGCACCGGCTTGTAGTAGTCGAGCGGGTGCAGCCAGGCCTCGACACGGCCGTGCACATGGGGTTCCACGGTGCCGACCACCGCCGCGCCGCCGACCGCCATCAGCAGGCCGAGCACCACCCAGCTGGTGCGCTCGGTCGCCACGTACAGCATCACGACGAAGACGCCGAAGAAGATCAGCGAGGTGCCCAGGTCCCGTTCGAAGATCAGCACCAGCAGGCTGACCACCCAGACCGCCAGCACCGGGCCGGCGTGCCGTCCGCGCGGCAGGGTCAGCCCCCGGACCTTCCGCCCGGCCAGCGCCAGCGCGTCCCGGGCGGCCATCAGGTACCCCGCGAAGAAGATCGTGATCGCGACCTTCACGAACTCGTCCGGCTCGAAGGAGAGCCCGAACAGCCGGATCCAGCGCTTGGCGCCGAAGCTGTCGCCGGGGGAGAACACCGGCGCCGCCAGGAGGACCAGCGCACCCGCCATCAGCAGGTAGACGTAGCGCTGGAAGAAGCGGTGGTGCTTGACGAGGACGATCAGCGCGAGGGCCACCGCCACCGAGACGAACACCCACATCAGCTGGGAGGGCGCGGCCGGGAGCTTCTGGTAGTCGCCCTTGGCGGCGTGCGCGGCCTTGTAGCTGAAGTCCAGCCGGTCCAGCAGCACCAGCCCGAAGCCGGTGAGGAAGACGCCCAGCGGCAGGATCAGCGGATCGGCGTACGGGGCGAACCGGCGCACCGCCAGGTGGGCCGCCCCGGCCAGCGCGCCCAGCGACAGGCCGTGCACCAGCAGCCCGGGCGGCATCCGGCCGGTGAGCGCCAGGTCCGCGTCGACGTGTCCCGCCAGACAGACGGCCACCGCGAGGGCCAGCAGGCCCAGTTCGATGGTGCGGTGGCGCGCAGCGAGGCGGCGGCCGTCGCCGCGTGCAGTGGTTCGCACCTGTTCGTCATCCCTCGGTCGAGCGCATGGCGGGTCCCGCCGTCGGCGCACCCTGCCAGACGTCCGGGTCCTCGCCGCGGTTGCCGGAAGGAGCGGGCCCGGGGCAGAACTTTGCCTGGGCAAAACCTTCTCGGGGCTCGGTAAAGCCCTGTTCAGGCCCGGGTATAGAGGGGGGCCCGGGTGCGGCGGGGCCCACCCGCGGGGACATCATGGCCGGGCGCCGGGGCTCCGGCGTGGGGTGCCCGACCGGCCGGGGCCGCCGGGACGGACGAGGTGAGCGGGCGATGAACGCAGTGGTGGACGGCGCGGCGGTCGGTCCGGTGGGTGGTCCGGTGGTCGGTCCGGTGGGCGGTCCCGGCTCGGTGCTCGCCTACGGCGGGCCGCCGCCGTGGCGGTGGTCCGACCTGGCGACCTCCTGGACGGCCGAACCGCTGGTGCTGGTGCTGTCGGTGCTGCTCGGTGTCTGGTACCTGGCGGCGGTGCGCAAGGTCAACCGGGCCGGGGGTGCGCGGGCGGTCGTGGGCGGCGGGCGGGCGGACCCGGGGGCCGGCGGTGGGCGGCCCGTGGCCCGCTCCGGCGGCGGGCGCTGGCAGCCCACCCGTACCGCCGCGTTCCTCGGCGGGCTGCTGCTGTGGGTCTGGTGCACCTGCTCCGGCCTCGGCGTGTACGAGCGGATCCTCTTCACCGACCGGGCCGTGCAGGTCGTGCTGCTGCTGATGGTCGTTCCGCTGCTGCTCGCGCTCGGCGCACCGGTCTCGCTGCTGGTCGAAGCGGCGCCGGCGGCCCGGCGCGGGCGCGTCCTGCGGGCACTGCGCAGCCGCCCGTCCAGGGTGCTGATGTTCCCGGCGGTCTCCACCGCGCTGCTGATGGCGCCGCCGTGGCTGCTCTACTTCACGCCCTGGTACGCGTGGTCGGTGTCCAGCGGGATCGGGAACGTGGTGCTGCACCTGGCACTGGTGCTGCTGGGCCTGGCGTACTTCTGGCCGCGCCTGCAGCTCGACCCGGTCGGGCACGAGTACCCGCACCTGGTCGGGCTGTTCATCACCTTCGCCGAGGTGATCTTCGATGCGGGCCTCGGGATCGTGCTGATCTACGGGGGCCACCTGGTCGCCGAGCACTACTACCTGGCGCTCGGGCGCCCGTGGGGGCCGAGCCTGGCGCAGGACCAGACCTGGGGCGGCAACGCGTTCTGGGTGCTGGGCGACCTGGTCGGGCTGCCGTTCCTGGCCGCGCTGGTGCGGCGGATGGTGGTGCAGGGGCGGGAGGAGACCGAGGCCGTGGACGCCGAGCTGGACGCCCGCTTCGCGGCGGCGGCCGCGCAGGCGCGGGCGGCGGGACGGCCCGAGGAGGAGGAGACCGGGATGCGGCCGTGGTGGCTGGACGACCCGAACCTCAAGCACCGGTACGGGGCGTAGCACGGGTTCCGGTCGGTGGTGGTCGAGCGGCGGTCGGCGGCGGTCGAGCGGTGGTCGGCCCCGGTCGAGCGGTGGTGCGCGGCCCTCCTTCGGCGGGCCAATGTTGCTCCTCAGGGGCGTCTTTGGCAGCCACCTCACCACATTTCCGCAGGTCACAAATAACAGCCCCCTCGCTACTGCCTCAGAACGGCGAGTTTCCAAGGAGTTTGGCCGAGGGAGCTGTTATCAAGAGGTTGCTTGTGTCACATTTGGTCACATTCGCTAACGATCTTTTCCTCATCCGAGCAGTTGTCCCAGCTTGTCTGCGCCTGCCTTGAGACTCTGCGGATCGGGATGCACGTAGACCCGTTTGGTGAAGGACAAGTCGGTATGACCAGCCCACGCGGAGACCACCGTGTCTGGCACGCCATTGTTCGCCATCCAGGAGAGGACGGCGTGGCGGGCATCATACAAGCGAACCTTGCGCACCCCTGCCTGCGCCATCAGTCGGTACGCTTCACGCCGGAGTTTGTTCGTCTTCAGCGGCCTACCCAACTCATCCACAATGACGTAGCCCGATTCCTCGTACGCCTCCCCTGCCGCGAGTTTTTCACGAAGCTGGCCGACACGGGTTGCCTTGAGCGCCCGAAACACTGGAGACGGCAGCGGTAGCACCCGCCCGCCGGCATCCGTCTTAGGCCCCTTTTCCACCACCTTGGTCCGTTCCATAAACGGTCGACTCCGGTCGTAGACGAGGGTCCGCGTATTGCCAACGGCGATCGTCCCCTCCGACTCCCCAAGCCAGACGTCCTCCTCCCATCGAGCACCGCACACCTCAGCCGGCCGTTCAGCGATAAGCGCCAAGAGCATCGCGCCGAAGAGGCGGTCGTCCTTGCTTCCTTCGATGAAGGCGTGAACCTCGCTCTCGTCCCACGGACGGCGCGCCTGCCTTGTCTGGGCCGCCTTGTTCTTCACCTCACGCGTCACCCGGACATACTGAGCAACATTTCGGACCAACCACCCGCGGCGAATTCCAAGTGTCAGCGCGGCGCGAAGCCGACTCACTGTAACTTGAATGGTGGATACGGCAAGCCCTGTTCCCGGTGTCCCTCCGCGTTGACGAGCGCTGGTCGCCATCCAGTCAATAAGCGCCTCGACATCCTCCTCAGTCAGTTGCTGAATCCGCATGTGTCCGAGAAACTCGCGCACGGGTCGCAAGGTGGCGTAATAGTTGGTGGCAGTCGCCTCTTCCACGTCACGAATGGCACTCTTAAGCCACAGCTCCAACAGCTCGTTCACCGTCATCTTGGACGGCGCGACATAGCTTCCAGTCGCGCGCTCATGGCGAATCCGAGCGTAATCGTCCCGAGCTTGTTTCTTCGTGTCAAAAGTCCGGCGAATCTGCTGACGCTTGCCGTCCGGCCCTGGCGGCGCATCGATGACAAATCGGTAGCGCACCGTGCCGTTCTTAAGGGTTATCTTTCTGATGGGATCAGCCATTACGCACCGTGCTTAGGTGAAGTCCCCCCTGGTGGTGTGATACCTGGGCCTAGCACGCCTCCAGGTAGGCGATGAGCGATGCGGTGATCACCCGGTATCGGTTGCCAAACTGAACGACCCGAAAGGGTACGGTTCCCCGTTTGATCAACTCGTACAGGTGGGATCGGGAAATACCCAGGGCCAATGCCACACGCGGGACGTCAACGGTGGCTGCCCAAGATCGAATCTCATCAAGCGTGGGTTGCATCAAGCACCAACCCCTCGAAGAGTCAGCTGGAAAATCACGAAGCGCTCGACTGCACGAAAAGAGCTAGCCTGCGGGTAATAGCAGTATTACCTAACAGATGGCCGATAAACCTACTGGAACCAACAAAAGCGAACAGTTTGGGTACCCGCAGAACCCTCAGCTGTCCGAAAACTGACCAGAAGCCCCCACCCAGCTCTAGCTGCCCCACTAATCAGCACCAGGGCTCTCGTGGCGAGCCTTGACCGGCACTTCGCTTGCCGGAACACCCCGCCCGGCAGGCCGAGAAGAACCAGCTGCACAGCTCGGCACGAGCCCAAGGATCGCGGGTGGCAACGCCACCACTCCGTTGATCGCAACGCGATCCCACTCATCCGCGTCAGCGGCTCATTGCTGGCCGGCGGAAGGAAGGTCTGGAAGGAATGCCGCCGAGCCAGCCACTGTGTCCCCCCTTGGGGGTGGACTCGAAGCCTGCAACTTGCCCGAAGGGCCATTGCGAAACCATGTGCAGGCGTAGAGGACGGGGGGAGTCAGCCGCGCCACCGACCGCAGGGAGCTTGGCATCACCCCTGGGGCGCGGCTGACTCCCCCCGTCTTGAAGCCACCCGAACCCGCTGGTCAGCGGGCCTTTCCTTCCAGCTACCAACCGCCCGAAGGGCGCTCCCCTTGCTACCGCCGGTCATACCGGCTCACGTACCGGCCAGAGGCGGTACACCACCCGACCCGAGTAACAGGCCTGCTCGATCAACTCCCTTACTCACTTCCCGGTCGGCTGATACAAAGCGCAAAGGAGTGATGCAGTGCTTTGCGGATCGAGCTAGTTAGGACCACTCGCGGCGACAGCCCAGGTACTCAAGGGCGCAACGACCCCTCCCCCTTAAATCCCCGGGGGTAACGATTACTGGTAGCCTGACCGCTTTTCTCCCCGTTGCGTAGCAACGAAAATTCGTGTTGGCGTGTTGTTTAAAACGGGATCAGTGTCTCATGCTCTCCCGGTGATGAACCGAGTGCCTTATAGCCAACGTGCGTCAGTAATCCAGCTGTGAAATCTCACTACCGCTGGAGCTCCGTAATCAGTGAAGCAGATAAAACCTTGCCTGCACAGTCCCGGCCCCGGCACCGGCCTAGGTACCGGGCCCGGCCCGGTACCGGTACTAGTACCGGTACCTCTCAGTCCTTCGTTTCCTTTATGAAAATTCGAAAAGGTATTTTGCTGGTGACAACTGAAAGGCTTTGGAAACCAGAACCGGTACCGGTACCGGTACGCAAGAACTAGTGGTCTCTGGAGGAGGCTGCAAGGATTTCTGCGAAGAGCTCGGTGATCGTCCCGCGGTAACCCTTCCGGGATTTCTGGTCTAGAATTGGCCGAAGTACAAAGTAAATATCCAAGGCGTCACGGACCATGGCGGCTCGACTACCTGTCAGGCCCCGACTCTTCTCCGCCGCAGAAAGTGCATCAAGAGCTACTACTTGATCTTCAAACGGATCCACGGGGTACCGGCGAATAATTAGCCGCTTCTTGAATTGGAGGGGTTCCGGGTCTGGTACTAGTACCGGTACCGGGGCCGGTACCCGATTGCCTTCATTGCGCCTTGCTTCGGAGAAGAAAACCGATCCACGGAGATCATCCGGAGACGTAACGCTTACTTTCCCGTCCTGTGCTTTTGCTATTTGTGTGAGCTTATCGAATCTTCCCATGATTAGATGCGCAGGTTCTGCGCCTTAGCTATCTCTTCGATTTGCTGAGGGCTCGCGTGGGTGTAACCCTGAACGGCAAGATCGATGAGCAGTTCAAAGCACACCTTAATGGCGTCACGAGGAAGCCCCTTGGTGTAGGCATAGAGCAGGTGATAGGCCTGCTCGGCGGTCGACTCCTCAAACAAGGAGTCGCGCCGGCCTGCGACAGTAAGACGGAACTGGATCATGTCGCGAAGGTCCTCAAGGGACATGGCACTCATGGCGATAGGAAACATGCGGGATGCCAGCTCACGGTAATTTACAATCTTGGTTCCCAACTCCTCCTGTCCGACCAGCACGATTTGTAAGAGCTTGGTCTTGTTGGTTTCAAAGTTCAGCAGGTAGTGGACAAGCTTGAGTTGCTCGCGGGTCATGTACTGAGCCTCATCGACCAGAAGAACCGGAATCTTGTCGTCCTCGAACTGCTGGAGAAGAAAGGCCTCGAAGTTTCCCAGGGAGGCGGCATAGGAACGCTCGGTCTTCACGTCAAAGCTCTCCATGACCAACCGGAGAAATGCATTGCTGCTTTTCAGGTTAGGGGAGATGAGCAGCTTGACGTTGAAGCGCTCGTCCTGGCTTAGCTTCTCGTGGAGCCGGCGAACCAAGGAGGTCTTGCCGGAGCCGATGGGGCCGTACATGTAGATCGGACCAATGCGGTCACGGGCCATGAACTCGCATTTGGCCAAGGCCTCTCGAACCTGGGACGAGAAGTACAGGAACCGCGGATCAGGGCTTGTGATGAACGGATGCTCAGTGAGTCCGAAATGTCTGACAATTGCATTGATATCCATATTGCGCAACTACTACCAAATATGGCAAAGTTGACGCAATTTGTCAATATGGCAATAGAGTTGGGCGAAGTCGACATTCCCGGAAAAACTGCATAAAAGAATGCTTGCTGAGCAAGTTCGAGCAAGTTGGGTGTGCCGCAGTTGTAGATGGTGCAAGCTCAGTCACAGTGATCGACCACGACCGCCAAGGAGACTCACCATGGCACTGCAAAAACTCGGTCAGGACCCCAACAGCCCCGAGGGCAAGTCGCCGACCGTGTACTACGACTCGGAGACGGACAACTACCTCATCCAGGGGTGGAAGGTGCCGGACGAGAAGCGGCGTTCGCAGCTGGACCTGCCGGACAACGAAGATGTCGTTGAGTTCCCCAAGCGCATGATGCAGTTCTTCCCGGAGGTTAACGGTGGCGGCAGCACCCACGCTTGAGGAACTGCTGCGTGGTTGCCAGACCTCGGCGCTTCACCTGGAGCTGCGCGATGGGTACATGCGGGACGACCCGATGTTCCTGCGCTGGCAGGCAGGCCACCGGTACGACCAGGGCGACCGAGGGTCATGGTGGAGTCCGTGGCTTGAGCTGGTGAGCGAGGTCACCCGCCGGGGCGTGGATGTCCGGAGGGCACGGGTTGTCTCAGAGCCGGTGAGCGAGTATGTCCGGTTTGAGCATGACGTCACGTTCCGTAACCTCGCCTCCGGCGAGCAAGTCCGTTGGCTCCCGCGCAGGCAAGCCACCGACCTGGCGTTGCCGGGTAACGACTTCTGGTTGATCGATGGCCGGCTCGCCATGATTCACCACTTCAGCGGTGAAGGCGACTTCCTGGATGATGAGGTAACCACCAACCCGGCGGTGGTGAAGCTGTGCTCATCGGCGTTTGAGGCGGTCTGGGAACGAGCAACTCCACACGAGCTCTACCGACTTCACTGATCTCCGCAGAGAACCCTCCGTGTCCTCATCCTCGTCCTCATCGAGCGTTCAAGACGCTCGCCGTGCTCTTGGGCAGCGCCTGCGTGACATCCGTAGAGACTGCGGGCTAAGCGCGCGGGCGTTGGCCCAGGCCGCCGGGTGGCACGAGTCGAAGTGCTCCAAGCTACAGAGTGGGCGGACCACCCCGTCCGAGGCTGACATCAGGATGTGGACGTCCTGTTGCGGGGTTCCCGAGCAAGCGACCGAGTTGATCGAAACGCTTCGGGGCATCGAGGGTATGTACATCGAGTGGAGGAGGCTGGAGCGGGCCGGCCTCAAGCACGCGCAGGAGAGCGTCCGCCCGCTGTTTGAACGTACGCACCGCTTCCGGATGTACCAGTCCTGGGTGATCCCTGGCCTGCTCCAGACCTCCGAGTACACCCGGGCAGTTCTCAACACGGTCGTTGCCGTCCGGGGTACACAGAACGATGTGGAGAACGCCCTGGCTGTGCGGATGGAGCGCCAGCAGGTACTTCGAAGCGGTGACCACCGGTTCGCCTTTCTCATCGAGGAGTGGGTGTTGCGAACCGTCATCGGTACCCGCGACATCCTTATCGGACAGTTGGGTCACCTGATCGCCGTGACCTCCGGTGCCCTGCCAGCAGTGAGCCTGGGCGTCATCCCGCTTGGCGTAGCCCGCGGAGCGGGCTGGCCGGTGGAGTCGTTCACCATGTATGACGATGAGCAGGTCAACGTGGAGTTGGTCTCCGCGCACCTCACTGTCACCCAGCCGGCCGATCTTAGTGAGTACGGCCAGGCCTTCGCCGAGTTGGCGAGCATTGCCGTCTATGGCGCTGAAGCTCGCGCCCTGATCACCGCGGCCATTGCCTCACTCGGCTGAACAGCGAGCAAGTTGAAGCAAGTTTGTTGAGGCGTCTTACAGCCTGCTCCTACCGTCCAAAGCGGAAAGAGCAGTGCTGTTTCAAGCTAAGGGACAGGCAGCAATGACCGAGCTTGAGAACGAGGCGGACGTCCGCCGGGATCACCACCACGAGGCCGAGACCGCTGCCGCTGCCCTGCGGACTGCGCTCTCCCTGAACGGCTTGCCGGGCCTGCCCTCGCTGGACGCGGCCCCCGAGGTTCAGGGATTGCGGGAGGGCGGCTACGTCTACCTCGGCGGGTGCAACGCCCGGACCGCACAAGCAATCGCAGACACGTTGATGCTCCACGCCCGCTGGACGGGTCGAGTGATCCCCAGCTCGGCTGACGTCCGGCTGCTGACCAACCTGCTGGACGAACCCACCGCCGAACAGCTCCCTCCCCCCTCACACTTCCCCAAGGAGCTAGCGCATGAGCACCAAGAACGAGCCCTCCCCGCCGCCGGCCGCCACCACGGAGAAGAGCTGGACGCCGCAGGAGGGAGAGGTGGTCACGCTCCTTAAGACTGGTGAATTCATGCGGATCATGTCCGTTCACTCCTTCGGAGTCTTCGTCCGCCCGGTCAGGGGCGGCCGAGAACAGATCAAGCGGGTCTGGGAGCTGGTTCCCCCAGAGAACGCGCCCGGAGGGTTCAACGACTGGCAGGCAAGCCGCGGATAGGCCGGCAGGCTCGAAGGCCTGGAGGCTTTGGCCGATGTCCTGACGCGGTTGGGGGAGCGGGGAGGCCGTACGCTCACCAGCGGATCGGGCAGCCCCGCCTGCCCGCAAGAGCCCGATCTGGCCTCTCTGCTTGCGGGGCCCCAGCCGCGTGAGGTGGGTAAAACCTCCAGGCCGCTGAAACGAAGCCAAGAAAAAGGGGGTCGTAGGTTGTGAAGCGGCTTGTTAGCCAGGTGCGCGCTTAATAAAGCACATCGTGTTTTCACATCCAAAGACCCCCATTTATAGAAAAAGCCCCGCAGGCGCTAGTCATGAGCGCATATGCTCAAGCCAGTCCTACGTGGACTCCTGTTGTTCTGTTGTGTATCTAGTTGTTGCGGCGATCCCTGCGGCGTTCGCGCTGGTCACGCCCAATGCTCCTGGCCAATCCATTAATGAATGACCCTACGCAAAGGACGCCCCAGTAGGAAGACCCGGAAAACCAGTGGGTGGCTAGTGCAACCCCTGGCAGGATAGCCAGGAATGTAGACATGAGATTCTCCAAGCCTCTTCGTGGCGCATTGAAGAAGAATCCCAGAAGAAATCCCAGAGCCAGGAAAACGGCGAGTGTTATGAGCGCTCGCTCCGTCATGGTGTTTCACCTCCTCTCAAGGAGAGGGTTGGTTGAACTACTGCTCGCGGTTGAGTCCGCGAAGAGCCTCCCAGTACTTACCCACGGCTTTGTCAAGCTGCCTTCCGGCTTCCTCACGCTGCTTATGGGATTCGAGATACTGCTGGTCGAAATCATTGCACCGCAAGCGGGCTTCGACATACTTCCGTGTTGCTTCCTCAAGCTGCTGCTTGAGTTCTTCGACTTCCTCAGGAGTCATGGCATTCACCTCCTCTCGGTGAAACCTTCCTATTTGAGAAATGGCGCCCGACCGGCGACCTTGCCGTCTTGCGACTCAATGGCCTTCGGGCTCTCGTGCGGCTGATACTCAACGCCGCTGTCATCCTCCTCGGGATGCTCATCCTCAGGCCACAGCCACGGCATTAGCTTTGGCTTCACCGAGGGCTCGTCACTCTTTGAGTGACCAGTCTGACCCATGGTTTTCACCTCCTCTCAAAAGAGAGGGTTGGTTGAACTACTGCTCGCGGTTGAGCTCATCAAGAGCGATGTTGTACTGCATCTGAAGTAGAGAGAGCCGTTTTTCGGCTTCCTCATGCTTCCTCTCGGCTTCGTTGTACCGAAAGGCAGCTGCAATATGCTGCCTATCAGCCTTTTCGTGCTGGACCTCGGCTTCATCAAGCTCTCGCTTGATTGCGGCCAACCTTTCAGGAGTCATCGTCACGGTCTCACCTCCTTTCGGTGAGAGGGTTTGTTGTTTGTCTCAGGCCCGTTAGAGGATTGCTCCTTGCTCTCGGGCATACTGCCGAGCTGAAACGCTCAGCTGTGCTCCACGAAGGTTTACCCCGCTGAGGTCCGCCCCGTAGAAATCCGCACCGCTGAGGTCCGCCTCACTGAGGTCCGCCCCACGGAGGTCCGCCCCATAGAGCTTTGCCCCACGAAGATCAGCTCCAACAAGGTCTGCCTCGCAGAGATCAGCTCCGCGAAGGTTTGCCCTGCTGAGGTCAGCCTCACGGAGGTCTGCCCAACGAAGGTTTGCCCCACGGAGGTTTGACACAAAGAGGTCCGCCCCACGGAGGTTTGCCACAAAGAGGTCCGCCTCACAGAGGTCTGCCCAACGAAGGTTTGCCCCACGGAGGTTTGCCCCTCGAAGGTCCGCCTCGCGGAGATTTTTATCTCCAGCGAGCACACGAGCCACATGGTCAGAATTAGCCATGGTCTGTTTTCACCGCTTTCAACTAGGTACGTTTTCAAAGAACTTGGAGAATGAATTCTCCACCTCCGCTTATACCAAAAACTATGAGATAAATCAATAGGGAAAATGGAAACACAACAAAAAGCCCCCGCCGATAGAAAGGGCGGAAGCTAAAAGTGGTTACGGAAGATTTGCTATGGGCTTGATATGGGCCTGGACGGCGCCTTACAGGCATGAAAAGAGGGTGCAGAATTTTGATTCTGCGACATGCCGGGTGGTCATACAGCAGTGCTATGGGGCAAGAAAAAGGGGGTCTGTAGGTTGTGAAGCGGCTTGGTAGCCAGGTGCGCGCTTAATAAAGCACATCGTTTTCTCACATCCATAGACCCCCATTTATAGAAAAAGCCCCGCAGGCGCTAGTCATGAGCGCAAATGCTCAAGCCAGTCCTACGTGGACTCCTGTTGTTCTGTTGTGTATCTAGTTGTCAGGAAAGGTCATCGCGAGAAGCGATGTCCTTCTCAAGCTGCTTACAGTACCGGCGCATACGGCGCATTCCCCAGAGCAGCACACCAACGCAGATGGCAAAGATTACCGTCCACACGCAGTCGTGCAAATAGATGGCAAGCGCCATCTCCAAGCACACAAAAACGAGCAGAATGATGTAGACAATCCGCCAACGGCGTTCCCGCCGCAGTTCTTCCTTGGCTTCCTCAGGAGTCATGGTTTTCACCTCCTCTCGGTGAGAAATGGTCAGTGTTGGGTTGGACCCGTACTCCTCACAGCTTAGTGATAAAAACTCATTAGGAGGTCTCGCCGGGAGTTGCAGATGTGCCGTCAGGTAGCTGCGAGCACCACGACCAAAGAGCCCCAAAACGTCCCGTGACAATGTACGGGATGCCAGTCAAAGTAATAAGCCCTACTAGAATGCAGCAAACTATGAGCAGCACCTGCCAAATTACCCAGCCGGCGCAAATCAGTAGAACTAGTAGCAACCATCCCAAGCCAATAAGGGGTGAGAAGCAAACCAGCAATGCCCGCTTCAGAAAGGGTGACATTAATTTCACCTCTTCTCAAACTAGATACGTTTTCAAAGAACTGGAGAATAAATTCTCCACATTTGCTTATACCAAAAACTATGAGATAAGTCAATGGGGAAAATTGCAAGCTGAAGCTAAAGCGAGCAGATGCGTGAATCGGTAAAACTATGAGCTCTTTTCTTCCTTCTGGCGAATGATGTTCCGGCCCGCCCACCGCGTCAAGGCCAAGCCCCTTCGGGGTCCTTCGGAGCCTTGACCCGCTGCACTGCCCGGAAGAGCCGCCAATTAAGGAAGGAAAAGGGAAAGCTGGTCAGGGGTAAGGAAGACAGGTCCGAGTGCTATGCGTCCGGTACCTCTCCGAGTGCCACATACTTGCCGGTGAAGTGAGCGGGGCCGTGCCTCATCAGTAGCGCTGTAAGCGTGGAGTCGGTACGAGGCGATTTCCAATGGGGGGGAATCCCTATGACCCCTGATCCACCAATTGCAGTGAGCAAGGGCTTAAAGTCCTTGACGTTCTTGGTGACCAAGATTCGATCGAGGGCTGTTGCCAGTTGGTAGACATGGAAATCGGACGCACCGGCTTGCCGAAGATTCTGAACTACGTGTTTCACGTCAAAGTGTCTGTTGGTGCGAGGGAATTCGCGGCGACCAGGTAGTTGCTCATCGAGAAGGAGCTTATGTTTATAGAAGGTCTTAGGCATGCTGGTGTTGTGATGCCAGGGAGGGTAGAACGTTTAGAGCGGCATCAAGGGCCTCGCTGATTGCCCCCTCAAGAGTGGCCCTCTCCACCCAGTTGTACATTTCATGAATGCGATCCAGCGAGTAGCCGTCCTTCATGCGCCAAAGAATCACATCGATTGGAATGCGAGTACCTTTAATGACCACCGCCTCGCCGCCGTATATTTCTGGATCGGAATGAAGATATTTCATAATTCCTTATAACAAAATCCGCGCCATAAAGTCAATCACCGATGATGTTTAGTCCAGGGGTGTCAAATTGAGGTGCTGTTCAAGGCGAGCGATGCGCTGGTCTTGATGAGCATCTTTAACATGCTGAAGCCTCTGAATCTCCTCTCCAATGTGCGCAAGGTTTTGACCAAGGTCCCCATGCTCTTTGCGTGATTCTTCTTGGAGGTCCTTGAGCCTTTCTTCGGTCTTCTCTTGCCTCAGCTCGATCTTCGTCAAGCTAAAACGAGCCTGCCCTAATCCGCGCTTGATAGTCTCAACATCAACCCGGATGTCTTCCTGCCCTTTGCGTAGATTCTCGATCTGGCGCTGAAGAGGCGCAAATACTTCCTTGAGTTGATTTATTTGTTCTTCGCTAAACATAGGTTGTTCTATTTATAACAAATTGGCCCTGTCTGAATCAACGGGCAAAAAGGCGGCTATTTCAAACTTCTGGGCCTTGCTGAAGAGGAGCGGTAGAGGATCGTCCGGCTGGTGTGTCTCGGGGGCCTGCGCCGCCGGATAAGGGCGGTCGTGTTGTTCTTGGCTTTAAGGGTGGAAACACGAGCGGGGGGTGCTTCGAAGTACCGGTGAAGGTAGTAGTCCTCAACCCCGGCAACCGTGGCGGGGGAGACGTTAAGGCCGGGAAGGGTTGGCGTTCGGACCTTGCGGACCTGGTCGTTGGGAAGACGGATGTAAGCCTCTCCCACCTGGAGCTGCTGCACCGACTGGACCTGTCGCTCCCACTGCTCCTGGAGGGGGTAGTACGTGGGGTGCGTGCGCTCCTCGGCCTGCTCGTTGGAGACGGTGTGCTTGACCTCGTCCGGGTTGACGGTGCCGAACATCCGGGCTGAGTACTCGGCGTCAGGCCGGCCGGCTTTGAGGATGACCTCAAGCCCCACGTTCTGAAGTGCGCCCTTGAGTCGGTCGGAGGCCTGGCTCCAGTTCTGGTGGGCCATGACGCAGAACAGGTTGTACTTGCGGGTCTCCGACAGCATCCGGGTGAGGGCTTCTTCGCTCTGGGCCATGAACTGGGAGAACTCATCGAGGATGAGGTGGTGTGAGCGCCGCGGAACGATTGTCCCCAAGTTGGCCCGGCTTAAGGCCGCTGCCTCCATGCCAACGGTGAGCAGGCAGCCGAAGAGCCGGCGGACATCGGGGGAGGGGAGGGCCAGGTTGATGATCACCGAGGTCCCTGAGTCGATGATCCTTCGGAAGTCGAGAGCGTTTCGCTCGTGGCCCAGGGCGTAGCGCAGCACCGGGGAGAGGGTGAGCAGGTCGGCCCGGTTGAGGGTCGACTCCTTCATCAGCGGGGCCTCGCGTCCCCACTGGTCCATGCGCATCCGGAAGAAGCGGATCACCTGGGGGTCGGTGACCCGGGCCAGGACGGTGGTTCGGAGAACGGGGTCGACCAGAAGATCAGAGAGCTTGGTGAGGGGCAGGCCTGCTTGGCGAAGCGCGATCACGGAGTGTTTGAGGATGTTCTCGAAGGTCGGGGCGCCGTGGGCCAGCTCGGGCCAGGCACGCCGTGCTGCCTCGGCAACATGCTCGGCCATCGCGTGATCGTCATAGGGCTGACGCAGGTAGTTAAACGGCAGGTACCTGCCCTCGGCGGCGGCCCGGGGGATGTCCAGGTACATGAGGGCCTGGCGCTGGTGCGGGGTGGTGAGGTCGCCTTCGGCCACCAGGTGGGCGAGGACGAGACGGGCCAAGTCGCCGTGAGGATCAATGAGGGTGACAGGCATCCCGGCGCGGTGCAGGGAGAGAAAGAGCGAGGCCAGGAAATAGCTCTTGCCTGAGCCGGTCTTGCCCAGCACGTGGGTGTGGACTTGGGCTTCATCGCTGGGTAGGGAGAGGGTACGGGGTATCAGGTGGCAGGTGTGGTAGGTCCCAAGCGGTATGCGTGGCAGTCGCTGCCATCTGAACCAGCCCATGGCAAAGGCGAGTTCAGCTCTGCCCCTCCTCTGGCAGATCGAGCAGGCTGACTGGCTGGGGCCGGTCGGCGGGGAACCACAGGGCCCCGAAGAAGAAGGCTTCCGGGGATACCGCACGTGGTGAGGTCTCGGTGAACAGGAAGACGTCACTAAGGGCCGGCTGGCCGATGCCTTGCAGCTCCTGGGTCGTCCAGGAGCAGAGTTGCCTCCTGCGGGTGGTGGTGGGAACCACGGTCGCCACGGTGAGGTTATCGGCATCGAAGATTTGCCGGTAGGGACCCAGGGCCCAGGCCGTGAGGGCGGCGACCTTGCGGCGCCAGTACTTCTGCTCCTCGGTGCCGCGGTCAAGCTCCAGGGCTACGTACACGGGCTCGCCGGCCACGGCCAGCTCGAACCACGCATCGGGGATGACAGCTACCGGCCGGGCCTGGGGATCACCGGCCGGCTGGACGCGTACGGCCTCGCGCTTGAGCTGGCGCTCGGTGAACAGCCGAGGCATGGATACAAGGGGGTGCTGTCGGTTGAGAAGCTCGGCGGACACGAGGACATCGACCGCGGCGAGGGTGTGTTCCATGAAGGGGTTGTCCCGGGCCTTGGCACGTTCCTCGGACGGGCGGTAGTAGGCACTGGTGAGTCTGGCTCCCCGGGCCATAAGGAACCGCCGGCCTTTGTCGGCCAGGGTGAAGACGTGGGGAGCGGAGCCGACCTGGGGGGTCGGAAGCTCGCGGAGCCTGAGAAGGTATCCCGATTCAACAAGGCGGCGAAGGCGGCGCTGGGCGTACCGGTTGTCATCGTGCTGGTTGGGATAGAGAAGGCGGGCAACCTGGCCCGCGGTCATGTAGTGGAACTGGTTGACGGCACGGAGGATTTGCTCGTCTACCTCGCCGATTCTCACGGACTTGGTGTGCTGATTGGTAGAAAGGCCATTCATCGAGCAACCACTTTCGCAAAACGGCGTGAGAGATACACCCCCAAGGCCGTAAGACTCCCGTAAGAGAAGTCGATCACTTCCTCTTCGGAGACCTCCTCCCGATAGGAGGGGGCTCTTGGACGGTCTGATCGGAAGGTTTCTCGGCCGTGGCCTGCTCCTGGGACGCTTCCGCCTCGGGTGACGGGGAGGCCGGCCTTTGGGACCGGGAGCGAACCAAGCGTTCCTGACGCTGCCTGATTTGGGCCTCGACCTCGTCCCGGGGAGTCCCGAAGCGCTCGCGGCTACGCTCGCGCACGCGTTGCAAGATGCTTTCGGAGGTGGGAGCCTGCGTTGAGCGGATGAGCCCAAGGATCGCGTCTTGAAACTCCTGCTGCTTTTGGTAGTGCTCCGGACCGGGCGCCCAGTCGCCAGCGCCCTGGCGAGCAAAGTACTCCGGATCGGCACCTCCAAGCTTTTCGCTGATTCGAATTGCCCTCTCCCTGCGCTCCTGTTCTTCCTCCTCGATCGCGAGAAGTTCTACGTGAGATACCTGTACCTCGCGATGGGTCCGTAGTCTCACGTAGGCGTGGCGCGGCAGCAAGCCCTTGATGTTGTTGGCCAACTCGGCCTGCGCATCGGTTATCGACTGAGTTGGCTGGCCACCATGGCCAGGAATAGCAGTGTAGAGAGGTTGCTCTGACAAGAGTTGGCAGAGCTCGTAAAAATCCTTAAAGAACGCGTATCCAGCTTCGCCCATCTCGCGGTACGCAGTGAGCTTGGAAAGATGTATGTCCAGCGCGTTGCCGATTTTCCCTATATCTGCGCGGTATTCGTCTTGAATCCTGAGGAGAGAGGACGGATCGTTAAGAGGCCGCGGGTCTCCCGATGCAATGCGGCGGAAGAGTTCTTGCAACCACTCGTTCCATGGCTCGGAAATCCACACGGAGGCGGCCCAGGGCAGATTAAGCGCATCTCTGAAGGCATATGCAATGTCTGCTGCTCGACTAAAAAACTCCGAAGACTGCAACGAAACATCATGTTTCATCACGTCAATGAGAAGCTTGGATATGAGCTGCGCACCCTCCTGTTTGCGAAACGCATAGGAATCGACCACGGTCGCGTCTTGACAAGAAGCAAACACCTTCCTCGCCAAGTCCTGTATGGCCCGGGATTCATGCTTACCTTCGAGGAGTTGTTGCACGGGGTTCATGGCAATCGCTCGTGGCGGTTCTTTGGCTGGGCGAGGAGTAACGTGCATCGCGTCCGCCAGCTCCCGGGCATCATCTCCGCTGGTAGGGCTAAAGCAAATCAGTGTGGCAGCCTGAAGCTCCGCATTCTCGTTTCCAGTATTTTTAACATCAAAGCGAGACTGATGGGCAACCGTCAAGCCGAAGTTATATTTTCGGGTTTCACCAAAGAACAGAGCGGTTGTCGGCGTTGCATACCTGCCGTACTCATCGAGATATAGGTGTGCCCGATTTGGAATCTGCTGCTTTTGCAGCATCTCAGCTCGATTGAGAACAAGACGAGCAAGCAAGCAAACAAAGAGGCCTCCGAGAAACCTGCTTTCCCGCTCGGACCCGCTGCCACCGACAGGAAGACTAATAAAGAGCACTTGCCCAGGAGTATCCAGAAATTCCTTGAGTGGCACGGTGGTTTGAGATTGACCAATGATGCTACGCATGGTCTCGGAACCAAGGAAGGAGTTAAACCTGTTGCGAAGCGGACCGTTACGAGCGAGACGCTCGCGGGTACTGAGCGCTTCGTAATCGCGCCATGAATCTATAAAGGCCTGGCTCTTAAGCCTGCGGGTTAGGCGCGCCCGCATTTCACGGTCCTCGCCCAAAAGGAGCAGCACCTCGGCGAGGGTACATCCCTCGTTGGCAAGAAGCGTGTGAACGAGAAGCTGAAGATCATGATCGAGCTGCGGATAGAGGGTTTCTCCTTCGAACATTCGCTTGAGTACGAGTACAACCTCCGGGGCGATAAGGTCAATCGTCCGTTGCGAACGATCGGGAACTTCAAGCAGATTTAACCCAAAGGGTCGATCCTCCCAGACCTCAAGCAGGTACATCCTATCCAGTGCAGACGGTGGAACTCTGGCCAATACGTTACGAGTGATATCACCGTGCGCGTCTATAACGATGCACGAGACGCCGGCCTGGACATCATCGAGGATGAGCCGTTGGAGAAGCGTGGTCTTACCTGTACCGGTTGCCCCAATGATGGTCACGTGTTCCTCGCGGATGGCATCCGGCAGGTACACGGGCCGGCCAGTGGGGTCTTTACCAAGAAGAAAATCGGGAGGCATATTTCCTCCAGGTCGAGAACGCGCCCTCTCTGTCAACCCTACGCCTGAAGTCCCTTCGCTTCACGCTGCTGTTCAACCTGAGGCCTGTCGTCACCGAGGCTGACCTGCCATCCGTAGGGCTTGGTTGCTTGATTGAGCTCACGTGCAAGATCGACCGGTGAGAGCGGCGGTTTGGTTCCCACTCCGTCCTCCAACATCATGATCACCGCTTGGGTTATATGACTTGCCGCGGTGATGCGATCGCGAACGGAGGAAGAGAGACCTTCGGGCTGTGAGGTGATTTCGCGACATTTGTTCTGTTCGTCAAGCAGCCGGCGGGCGTCACTGAGTTGGGCAAGGAAGTGAATTACCCGAGGGTCCTCCATGTTCTCCTCTGGCAATCCAAGACGCTGCGATTCCTGATGGCAGCGCTGAAGCCATTCCTGCTTCTCCTCGGGGAGAATGGGATCCGTTGGAAACTCAGGGTGGTCATATAGATCATCAGGGTCTAGGCGAGAATTCCACCAAGCATGGTCACCGCTGGGCGGCCTCAAATTGTCAGCCGCCTGGGGGTCATGCCATGCACCATCTGGAGGCGAATGGACTACTTCGGGAAGGTTATGGTAGGCGTTGGGCTCAGAAGACTTGGTGATTTCAAGACCATACTGGTGAAGCGTACCTGAGAGTGTTAGGCCAACTTTATAAACTGAGTGATCCCACATCTGCTTGGGAAAGCCCTCATCGAGTATGGCCAAGGCTCCGGCGTTCAGCAGACGCGCGGAAGCGTGGTAACGATCAGCCAATGAGTGGTCCCCCATATCTTGCTCAACATAGGTTGACCTTGGATACGTGAAGTTGAGGGCAAGGTCCTGGGTATCTTTGATCACCGTGACCAAGGCTTGCACGGCAGGCTCTTTGCTGTATGCCTCAAGCGAGATGCCGCGCTCATGCGCTACCTTGCGAATCTGAAAGTCTCGGCGCATTTCGTGGTTGCCAGGAGCGGCTGGCTCTGGAAGTTTTTGGGTCTCCTGAGAGTTCTGGGCACCTTCCGGGCGTAGTAAGAATGTTTCATTCGAAAGAACCGTCCCGGCAGTTATGGACTTCTTCTTGGGTAAAAGTCGCTCCTTGTCTTGTGGTAATGATTCTGCGGATTCTTCCCCCATATTACTTTTTTCTCACATTTGACACGTTGGCGTCAAGGAAAGGTTTCACTATCGCTCCTCCCCGTGCCTGGCCCTGGCAACGTCTCCTCGTAGGTCAGATGCACAAAGGTGTAAGAGGGAAAATCGTCTTGGGAGCGAAACCCGGCGACAAACGGAGGGACGGCCTCTTTGAGGCCGGCCAGGACTCCGAGGACACGAAGAGCGGCAGTTTGCTTGATGTTCTCCTCGGTGGCAAACGACTGGTAGGAGGTCACCCGAGTCGTTGTCCCATCCTCGTTCTGCCGGTAGTGCTCGGCATGGTGAAGGCAGACCTCGGCGGCGAGGGCATCAAAGAGCTGACGGTAGCGCTCCTTGGTCTTGGGCTCGTGATTGATGGGTTCTGGAAATTGGTGACGTTCTTGCATGGTGACGTACGGCGCGGCATCTCGGATGGTCAGCGCTTGGTAATTGCGACTGAGTAAATCTCCTGCGCGGTCTTTGGTGTGCCGTCCCGGCCTGTGTACTGGCGCTCATGGGGATAACCCACGACATCGATCTCGCTCCCCTTCTTCAGCTCGCCGGCCTCAACCCGCTTCGCAAGAGCAGCTGCCCGCTCGTTGAAGGCGAGAACATCGCGCCAGGTGGTGGTGCCATCCTCGTTGTGCAAGGCAAGGGGGAACTTGGCAACCAGCTTGCCGCCGGCGGTCTCACGAGTCGTAGGCGTTCTGCCAATCCGGCCGGTGAGCTTGACCCGCTCGGGCTCGGCCTCCGCGGCCTCGTGGGTCTGCCCGTCCTGCTGCTTGGGAGGGGCATCCTCTGGTCTGACCCGGGCAGCGCGCTCAAGGGGGTGCTCCGGCTCGCTTGGCTGCGGCGGTTCACCGACCTGGTGGATCATGGGTCGAACATCAGGGAAGGCACCGGGCATGCGGTTGAGGTTGTCAGCAGCCTTCTCCGGCGGCTTGGCCGCAGGTGAAGCTTCGGTGGCTGGTTCCTGTCCGGCCTGCTCGCTGGCATCGGTATCAGGTAGTCCCGGTACGGCAAGGGGTCCGGTGTCGACCTGGTACCCCATGGTGATCGCACCGTCTGGATGAAGCGAGACAGTTGAATGCTCGTGGTCGGCATCCTTCTGTAAGAAGACGATGCCTTCCTCTTCCACACTCGGCAGCGTACCGCCGAACAGCTCGATCCGGGCTCCCTTGGTGGTGATGCGGGAGACCCCGCTGTCAGGAAAGGTATCCAAGCTTAGGAAGCTGTTGTCCCCTTGCACCTGGAAGTGATGGCCCTGGCCAAAGGCCGGGTCTACGACTTCCTGCGGCCTAGCGCCTAGCGCTTTGGCAACTGCCTCTTGATCGAATGATTCGCTCCGTTCTGTCATAGGAAGCTGGATTATAGGCATCAGGGGCAGCAAAAGCTGTAAGGGGGATTACAAACAAAAAAGACCCCCACTCGGGAGTCTGCCCCAAGCTCGGGATTAGCGTATGACCCGAAGGCCTTTAAAGAAGTCTCCGCCTGTCGGGACGTGGCCAATATCCTCTCTTCTTGGGCGGTTATACCATATGCTATCAGGCCTCACGCCTGATTCTCTAATAAGGTTGTTAATTCGATCCTTCCTCTCTTGGGTCCACCTTTCCTCATCAGGAGAGGGAATGGTGATCCGCTTCTTGGCAGGTCGCTCAGCGTCCTGTGTCGACTGTTCCTCCGGAGAAGTGATGGCGGGAGATGCTACTTCCGATGCCTCTGGCTGTTGCGGATCAGCGCGCGGGTCCTTCGGATTTTCAAACGCATCGAATACCACGATAGTCACCTTCACTGAGATGTGAAGTTTGTTGCCATTCTCTCTGGGCTTGTCTTGGCGACTGAAATCGCCTTCGTTTCGCTCCCCCATGGTTACCCCAAAGCGGGGCCGTTCAATTATAAATCCTGGCAGTGCCGTCCGCAACAGGGAAGATTGGAGGGGTCATTCAGGTGAATTCTTCCCTCGGTTGGGCTCTGAAATACCCTGCCGGGCCTGCCCTCGCTGGACGCGGCCCCGAGGTTCAGGGATTGCGGGAGGGCGGCTACGTCTACCTCGGCGGGTGCAACGCCCGGACCGCACAAGCAATCGCAGACACGTTGATGCTCCACGCCCGCTGGACGGGTCGAGTGGTCCCCAGCTCGGCTGACGTCCGGCCGCTGAAACGAAACCACGAAAAAGGGGGTCATAGGTTGTGAAGCGGCTTGTTAGCCAGGTGCGCGCTTAATAAAGCACATCGTGTTTTCACATCCAAAGACCCCCATTTATAGAAAAAGCCCCGCAAGTGCTGGTAGTGAGCGCAAAATGCTCAAGCCAGTCCTACGTGGACTCCTGTTGTTCTGTTGTGTATCTAGTTGTCAGGAAAGGTCATCGCGAGAAGCGATGACCTTCTCAAGCTGCTTACGGTAGCGGCGCGCACGGCGCATTCCCCAGAGCAGCACGGCGAAGGCGATAGCAAGGATTGCAGCGCCCACGCAGTTGTACGAATAGATGGCAAACGCCATCTCCAAGCACAGAACAACGAGCAGAATGATGTAGGCAATACGCCAACAGCGTTCCCGCCGCAGTTCTTCCTCGGTTTCCTCAGGAGTCATGGTATTTCACCTCCTCTCCGTGAGTTGGGTTGGTCGTTACAGGATTCCCCCGTGCCTTCGGGCATAGCGCAAGCCATGCGGGCTCAGCTTTGCCCCGCGAAAGTCCGTGTCATAGAGCCTTGTCCAACGGAACTTTGCCCCGCGAAGGTCCGCCTCACGAAGGTAGGTTTGATAGAGCTCTGCCCTACGGAGGTTTGCCCCACGAAGGTCAGCCTGTTCGAGGGTTGCGAAATTGAGCTCTGCCCAACGCAGGTCCGCTCCAGAAAGGTTTGCCCCACGAAGGTCAGCCCAATGGAGGTCTGCTCCAGAAAGGTTTGCCCCACGAAGGTCCGCTCCAGAAAGGTCTACGTCACGAAGCCTTTTGAATCCAGCCAGCGCCCTCGCGACATGATCAGGATTTGCCATGGTATTTCACCTCCTCTCAAAAAAGAGGGTTGGTTGAACTACTGCTCGCTGGCCTTGAGCTCAGCGAAAGCGTGCCAGTACTGGCTTTCGGCTACGGCAAGCTGGTTGTCTGTTTCGACATGATGCCTGCCGGCTTCGATCCACTGATCGGCGGCTTCGTCACCGCCCTGGGTTTCGAAGTACTGTTCGGCGGCTTCGTGAAGCCGTCTTTCGGCTTCCTCGTGCTTCCTCTCAGCTTCGCGCCATTGCGTCTCGGCTCGCTTGAGCCGGCTTTGAGCTTCCTCAGGAGTCATGGTTTTCACCTCCTCTCGGTGAGGGACGGTGTGTCTGTTTCGTTTCACCTCCTAGCGGTGATGGAGCCAGCGCCAAAGGCCGCGAAAGCCGATTCCGATCAACCAGCCGATCACCGCGACCATGCAATAAGCCATGACAGAACCCAGAGTCAGAAAGAATCCGGTGATCCAGCAGGGCCCGAAAACGGGCCCTGTATCAATGACGAATGCGAAGAGCGCCACCCACAAGAAGTAGTAGGCGAGAATACCGAGGACTATGGTAAGACGCTTGTAGTTCAAGCTATTCACCTCCTCTCAATGAGTTGGTTGTTTGCCTCAGGCCCGTTGCAGAATTGCCCCGTGCTCTTGGGCATACCGCTGAGCTGAAGGGCTCAGCTTTGCACCTCGGTGGCCGTCCTACATGTCTGCTTCCGGCGGATAATCACACCAGCCGCTCCTGACGGAACACCAGTAATGAAGGACCGGGCCTGAGTGTCGCTGCCAGGGCTTTATCCGATTGCCCACAATGGTGGCCTTTCCCTGCCACCAACGAACTGGCTTCTTGCAGAAATGACAAACCATCATGCCTTCGCGCCCTCACTTGAGTTGACTAGATACGTTTTCAAAGAACTGGAGAATGAATTCTCCACATTTGCTTATACCAAAAACTATGAGATAAGTCAATTGGGAAAATAAGATGGAGATGCACCAAGGGGCCAAGGATAAAAGCGCAACTAAAAGAGGTGCCAGGAAAAGCACTACGGGCTAGGTGGTAAGAACGAAAGACGCAGGTGGCAGTTGGGTTAGGCTCACCGTGTGGCGCGGGCGCTGCCCGAGACTCGACCCCTTGCCTGGCTCCCGCGCCTCCACCAAAGCCCCCTGTGGGGGCACCAGAGTCCACTAAGCGGGCGCTTCGCGCCTTGATGCTCACGAAGTCGTTGTGGGCCGACACGGCCCTTGCCGAGCTCCTGGTGACCTGTGGCAGGTGCGTGGTGACACCCGCGCCATGTCACACCTGTGTCACGGGCCCTCTAGAGCCGTCCGAAGCATATGGCTCTGACCTGGACGTTTGCCGGACTGGACGGACAGTACGGACGCCAAAAGCCTGCGGTTCGAGCCGCAGGTCAAAAACAGGTTGGCCACAATCCCCCGCTTCGCTAGCGTGTGACACGTCCGGTTCGGGGGCCATTGGGCCGCCCGAGGAGTAGAGAGCAGGAGGTGAACCCCGTGGTCGTTGTCGCCCCGATAGCTGCCCAGGGCAGCACTCGCGTTCACCTCCTTTTCCCGGCCGCCGGCTGAGCCCTTCGCGCCAGCCGTAGCCCGCCGGGACCATCTCCTCCCGAAGGGCCACTGCGTTGTTCAACGCTGCCTCCGTTCCGTCGTTCTCTTCCTCCTCTTCCTCTTCGTTCTCCGCTGACGCCTCCGCGCTGACCGGCTACGGCTGGACGGCCGAGCTCGCGGAACTCTTCACCCCGTTCGACGAGGCCGGGCTGGTCCCGGCCCGGATCGTCCGGGTCGACCGCGGCCAGTGCGACGCCGTGATCGCCGACCCGGAGACGGGCGAGCCGCGCACCCTCCGGTTCGACACCCGGCCGGTGGGCGACGCCGACATGATCAACTGCCCGTGCACGGGCGACTGGGCGGCCGTCGACCTGGACGCCCAGCCGATGGCCTCCGTCGCCGCGCTGCTGCCGCGCTCCACCGCGATCATCCGCAAGGTGGCCGGCAAGCGCTCCGACGGCCAGGTGCTCGCCGCCAACGTCGACACCGTGCTGATCGCCTCCTCGCTCGCGACCGACCCCGACCTCGGGCGGATCGAGCGCTTCCTCGCCCTGGCCTGGGAGTCCGGAGCCGATCCCCTGGTCGTCCTCACCAAGGCCGACCTCGTCGACGACGCCGACTTCATCCGGTCCGACGTCGAGGCGGTCGCCCCCGGGGTCACGGTGCTCGTGGTGAGTGCCGAGACCGGCGAGGGCATGGACGTGCTCCGCGCCTGCACCCCCGGCACCACCGCGGTGATCGGCCAGTCCGGTGTCGGCAAGTCCACGCTCACCAACGCGCTGGTCGGCTCGCTGGTGATGACCGTCCAGGAGGCCCGCGCGGTCGACCAGAAGGGCCGCCACACCACGACCACCCGCGAAATGATCCCGCTGCCCGGCGGGGGTGTGCTGATCGACACCCCCGGGCTGCGCGAGGTCGGCCTCTACGGTGGCGAGGGCGTGGACCTGGCCTTCGCCGACATAGCCGAGCTGGCCGAGGAGTGCCGCTTCCAGGACTGCGGCCACCACACCGAGCCCGGCTGCGCGGTGCAGGCGGCGCTGGCCGACGGCACACTGCCGCAGCGCCGGATGGACAGCTACCTCAAGCTGCAGCGCGAGAACGACTGGATCGCCTCGCGCACCGACGCCCGGGTGGCCAAGGCGCGGCTGAAGAAGTGGAAGACGATCACCAAGTCGATGCGAGCCGCGGGAGGTCCGGTGAAGCGCTGAGCCCTGGCGCCGACCGGCCGCCGCGCAACGGCCGCCGGCCGGCCTCTGCGGACCTCCGCCGGGCCCGCCCGGCTCAGCGGAGGTCCGCGGTCACCCGGAAGCGCTGCAGAACCACCGGCGTGCTGTCGTCCACGGTGAAATCCGGGTCATCGAGGGCGTCGAGAATCTCCGGGCTGCGCCAGAACCGCTCGTGCACCGCGCGCCACTCGGCCACGCTGGTGCACCCCTCGCCCTCGTCCAGGGCGTGCTGGAGGTCGACCTCCGCGAGCGGGACCACCCGGACGTCCGTGGTCTCGATCACGGCGACCCTACGGCCGTCCGAGTCGAGGACCGCGGAGCGCTCACCGGGCACCGGCAGGGGCTCGCCCTCGTGCTCGTAGTCGGCGACCAGGCCGGTGGTGCTGGTCTTGGCGCCGTCGAGGATCGCGGCGACCAACTGGTCCCGCAGCGGGCCGGGGAACGCGAACTCCGCCGGAGGCAGGGCGACGACGCGCGGGTCGTCCGGGCCGGAGTAGGGCTGTTGTTCGCTCATGCCGCGAGAGTAACGGCGGGACGTCCGGCGAGCTCGCGAATTTCGGGCCGCGGCCCGGCGCGATGGGCCTGCGGCGCGAGGGCCATGTGCCTGGTGCCCGGTGCTTGGTGCCCGGTGCTTGGTGCCCGGTGCTTGGTGCCCGGTGCTTGGGCGCGGGCCGGAGGTGGTGGGCCGTGGGTCACCGGGTGTGAGTGGTGATCCATGGGTCGACACCCCACCCTGTGGTGGGCGGTGGGGGGAGGGGGAGGGGGAGGCCCCCGAAGCAGCGATCAATGGCGATGTCCGATTCCCGCCAGTCACCCCCTGCCCAGTGCCGCAAACTGGACAGCGTGATCGACGACGACATCCGGTACCGAGCCGTGGACAGCCGCGACGCCCGCTTCGACGGGGTCTTCTTCACGGCGGTCACCTCCACTGGCATCTATTGCCGTCCGAGCTGCCCGGCCGTGACCCCGAAGCGCGTCAACTGCGTCTTCTACCCCAGCGCCGCTGCCGCCCAGGGAGCGGGCTTCCGCGCCTGCCGCCGCTGCCGCCCCGACTCCGTGCCGGGCTCGCCCGAGTGGAACCACCGCGCCGACCTGGTCGGCCGGGCGATGCGCCTGATCGGCGACGGCGTGGTGGACCGCGAGGGCGTCGCCGGCCTGGCCGGCCGTCTCGGCTACAGCGCTCGCCAGCTGCAGCGCCAGCTGACCGCCGAGCTCGGCGCCGGCCCGATCGCGCTGGCCCGCGCCCGCCGCGCGCAGACCGCCCGCCTGCTCCTCCAGACCACCGAACTCCCGGTCACCGACGTCGCGTTCGCGGCCGGCTTCGCCTCCGTCCGCCAGTTCAACGACACCGTGCGCGAGGTCTACGACCGCACCCCCAGCGGCCTGCGCGCCGAGGTCGTCGCCGGCCGCCGCACCGCGACCCCGGCCGGCGGCCTCACCCTGCGCCTCGCCTACCGCGGCGCGCTCGACAGCGAGCACCTGATCGACTTCCTCGCCCTGCGTGCCGTCCCCGGCGTGGAGGAGGTCGTCCCCGGCGCGCGTCCCGGTGTGCGCGTGTACCGTCGCACCCTCGTGCTCCCGTACGGCCACGGCATCGCCGAGGTCGACGGCCTGGCACCGGGCGAGCCGCCCACCCGCGGCTGGCTCGACTGCCGCCTACTGCTCGCCGACCTGCGCGACCTGCCGACCGCCGTCCAGCGCCTGCGCAACCTGTTCGACCTGGACGCCGACCCGCTCGCGGTCGACGAGCAGCTCGGCGCGGACCCGCTGCTCGGCCCGCTGGTCCGCGAGCGCCCCGGCCTGCGCTCGCCCGGCCACGTGGACCCGCACGAGCTCGCCGTCCGCGCCGTCCTCGGCCAGCAGATCAGCGTCGCCGCCGCCCGTACGCTGGCGGGACGGCTCGCCGAGAAATACGGCACCGCGCTGCCCGAGCCCAGCGGCGGCCTGCGTCTGCTCTTCCCGACCGCGGCTGCCCTGGCCACCGCCGACCCGGAGGACTTCGCGATGCCCGTCGCCCGCCGCCGCGCGCTCACCGGCCTGTGCGCCGCGCTGGCCGAGGGCGTGGTCCGGCTCGACAGCGGGGTCGACCGGGAGGAGGCTGCGGCCGGCCTGCTGGACCTGCCCGGCATCGGCCCCTGGACGGTCGGCTACCTGCGGATGCGGGCGCTGGCCGACCCCGACGTCTTCCTCCCGAGCGACGTGGGCGTCAAGCACGGTCTGCTCCGTCTCGGCGCGGCCGGGGACCCGAAGTCCGCCGCCCGCGCCGCCGAGGCTTGGGCCCCGTGGCGCTCCTACGCCGTCCACCGACTGTGGGCAGGCCCCGTGAGCACCGGCCCCTCGGGCGCCGGCCCCACGAACACCGACAACACCATCAGCGGCACCGGCACCACCAGCAGCGGCGGCAGCGACAGCGACAGCAGTACCGGAACGGAGAACGAACGAGCATGAGCACCACCGTCTACACCACCATGGAGAGCCCCTTCGGCCAGTTGCTGCTCAGCGGGGTGCTGCCCGAGGAGGGCGGACCGGCCGCGCTGGCCACCGTCACCGCACCCGGCCAGAAGTACGCGCTGGCCGAGCCCGCCGACGACTGGGTGCTCGACCCGGAGGCCCTCGCCGAGCCCGTGGCCCAACTGACCGACTACTTCGCCGGCAAGCGCACCGGTTTCGACCTCCCGCTCGCGCCCGAGGGCACCGAGTTCCGCCGCCGGATCTGGGCGGCGCTGGACGAGATCCCGTACGGCACGACCGTCACCTACGGCGAACTCGCCGAGCTGGCCGGGCAGGAACCGCGCATGGTCCGGGCCGTGGGCGGCGCGGTGGGCGCCAATCCGCTGCTGATCGTCCGTCCCTGCCACCGGGTGCTCGGTGCAAGCGGCGCGCTCACCGGCTTCGCCGCCGGCGTGGACCGCAAGCGCTGGCTGCTGGATCTGGAGAGCGGCACCCTGTTCTGACCGCCGGGGCCCGCGAAACCTCCGAGCACCGAACGACCGTGCGCCGAACGCCGAACGCCGAACGCCGAACGACCGTGCGCCGAACGACCGTGCGCCGAACGCTCAACTCCGCAGTTCCACTCGCCAGTTGTTGCTGCGCATGAACCGTCCGGGCGGGAACTCGAAGTCCGTCTCGCCGAGCAGCGTGAACCCGGCCTTCGCGCAGACCGCGTTGGAGGCGGGGTTGTCCACCGAGGGGAAGGCGTGGAGGTGGGGGTGGGCGGCCTCACGGCGGGCGGCCTCGACCGCCGCGCGGGTCGCGGCGACCGCGATGCCCCGCCCCTGGAAGCCGGGCAGCACGTTCCACCCCATCTCGTGGACGGTCCGGCCCTCCCACGTCCGGGTGCCGTACCCGACCGTTCCGACCGCCTCGCCTTCGGGCAGCAGCACGATCCGGTACATGCAGCCGAGCCCGGAGGGGACGAAGTCCAGGTAGCGCCGGTGCCGTACGAGCAGCTGCTCCGCGCTCTCGGGCCCGCCGACGTGCTTCTTCATCTCCGGAGTGTTGACCCGGCGCAGCAGCGTGAGGTCGTCGTCGGTCCAGGGCTCGATCCGTACCTCTGCGGTGGTCATGCCGGGGACGGTAGCGCCGGGGCGGCCCGGCGGCCAGCGGTTTTCACCCGGCCGCGGGCCCCTGCTCGGGTCCGGCGCCCGGCTGGGCGAGGGCGCGGGCGAGCTGCTCCAGTCCCGGCAGGGCGTCGATGACGGCCGCGCGGTCGGCCGGGTCGAGGGTGCCGAGCGCGGTGGCGATGCGGCGCTCGTGAGCGTGCTGCCAGTCGTCCAGCTGCCGCCGGCCCGCCGGGGTGAGGGCGATCCGGGCGGTGCGGCGGTCGCCGGGGTCGGCTTGGCGGTCCACGAAGCCGGCGTCGAGCAGCTTCCCGACCAGTCCGCTGACGGTGTTGGGTGCGAGCCGCTGCCGCGCGGCCAGCTCGCCGACCCGCAGCGGTGCGGCGGCCAGCGTCTGCAGGAGCTCGACCTGCGCCATCGGCAGGGACTCCCACGGGTAGTCGGTGCGGATGCTGCTGCGCAGCGCGCGGCGCAGCCGGGTGACGGTGTCGGTCAGCTGCCGGGCGTGCTCGACCGCCGGGTCGGGGCTTCCGGTGGCGGGGTCGGGAACGTGTGGTGACGACGGCATGGCGGACAGCGTATCGCCTGGTACGGAGCGGTCGGGCGCCCGGTTCGCCGGCAGGTTCGTCGGCGAACCGGTCCCCGGGGGCGCGCTTGTTGCGGCTCTTCCCAGAGCTCTCCAGCACCTCTCCCGCCAGCTCTCCCGGAGCTCTCCCGCGGCCCTCCCGAGGCTCTGCTGCAGGCCTCGCCGCAGGTGTCCGTCCGGCACCGTCCGCACCGTGGGACGCATCCTGTCGTAGGACGAGCTGCTCGTAGAGAGAACATATCTGTATCCGATATATTCGTATCCATGAACGCCACCGTCCTCGCCACGCGGCTGCTCACCGAGCGGCCCCGGCCGCGTGGCATAGCCGGCTGGCCCCACGCCCACTGGCTCGCCGTCGGCACGGTCTGTCTCGGAGCCTTCCTCGGCCAGCTGGACGCCAGTGTCATCGCGCTGGTCTTCCCCGCCCTCGGCCGCCACTTCGACGCGAGCTTCGCCGCCGTCGAGTGGGTCGCCCTCGCCTACCTGCTGGTCCTGGTCGCCCTGTTGGCCCCGATCGGCTGGCTGTCGGACCTGGTCGGCCGCAAGACGATGTACATCGGCGGCTTCGCGGTCTTCGGCCTCTCCTCGCTCGGCGCCGGATTCGCCGGCGGCCTCTGGGCCCTGGTCGGGTGCCGCGCCGTCCAGGCGGTGGGCGCCGCCATGATGCAGGCCAACAGCGTCGCCCTGGTCGCGCGGGGCGTCCCCGAGCACGCGATGCGGCGCGCGCTCGGCATCCAGGCCTCCGCCCAGGGCCTCGGCCTGGCGCTCGGTCCCAGCCTCGGCGGGCTGCTGGTCGAACACGCCTCGTGGCGCTGGGTGTTCTGGGTCAACGTGCCGATCGCGTTGTTCGGCATCCTGGCCGGCTGGTTCCTGCTGCCCCGCACCCGGGTGGCCGGCGCCCCGGCCGCCGTACCGGGCCCCCGCCCCGCGAGCTCCGCGGGCCGGGAAACCGGCTACAACTCCGGCCGGGCCGAGTCCCGCGGGACCGGGACCCGTCGGACCGGGACCCGCGAGGCCGCCCGCTTCGACCTGCCCGGCCTGCTGCTGCTCACCGGGGCGACCACCTCGCTGCTGCTCGCCCTGTCCACCGCCTCCGGCCTGCCCCTGCCCGGCTGGGCGGTGGCCGCCCTGCTGCTCGCCTCCGCCGTCCTGAGCCTGGCGCTGGTGCGCCAGGAACGGCGGGCCGCCCGGCCGATCCTGGCGCCCGGGCTGGTCAACACCCCAGGCGTGCGCTCAGGCCTGGTGGTGGCGCTGATCGGCTACCTGCTGCTGTTCTGCCCGCTGGTGCTGGGCCCGGTGCTGCTCACCGGTGCCGGGGTGTCGACGGCCCACGCGGGCCTGGTGATCACCCTGCTGCCCGCCGCGTTCGCGTTCGCCGCGACGGTCGGTGGCGGGCTGCTGCCCCGGGGCTGGTCGGACGTGACCAGGTGCCGCTGCGGTGCGCTGCTCGCGGCCGGCGGGCTGCTGCTGTTCGCCCTGCTGCCGGCTTCGGACGCGGCGGCGCTCCCGCTGCTGATCGCCGGTTACGGGCTGGGCCTGCTGCTGCCCGCCAACAACGCGCTGGTGATGCGGGCGATACCGGCGCAGTGCTCGGCGGTCGGCGGTGGCATGGTGAACATGGCCCGCAGTCTCGGCACGGCGCTCGGCATGGCGCTGTCCGTCCTCGGCGTCCATCTGGCGGGCGCCGAGGACGGTGGGCGGACGGTGCTGTTCGTCCTCGCCGCGGTCGCGGCGGCCGCCGCACTGCTCACCCGGCCCGCCCGAGGCGCCCGATCCTGAGGCCCGCAGGGCCTCCCGCTACGCGCCCGTAGGGGCGTTGGGGGCCTTCGGCGCGTTCAGGGCGTCCTGGGCACGGTTCAGGCCGCGCCCCACCAGCGTCTCCAGGGCATCCGCGCACCGGTCCAACTCGCCCGGCATGGCGGCCAGTTCCTCCTCCGAGAACCGCTCCAGCACGAAGTCCCCGACGCTCTGGCCCTTCGGTGGACGTCCGATGCCGAACCGCAGCCGGACGAAGTCCCGGGTGCCGAGCGCCTCGCCCACCGAGCGCACCCCGTTGTGGCCCCCGGGACCGCCGCCGCGCTTGAGCCGGGCGGAGCCGAAGGAGAAGCCCAGGTCGTCCTGCACCACCACCAGCCGCTCGACCGGGACGCCGTGGCGGCGCAGCAGTGCGGCCACCGGGCGCCCGGACAGGTTGATGGACCACCACAGCGGCTTGGCCAGCAGTACCCGGTGGCCGTGGAGCCCGATCTCGGCCACCAGGGTGGCGATCCCGCGCCGGCGGAACCGGGCGCCGTGCCGTTCGGCCAGCCGGTCCACGGCCAGGAAGCCCACGTTGTGCCGGGTGAGCCGGAACCACGGGCCGGGGTTGCCCAGTCCGGCGATCAGCCAGGGGGCGTCGGGGGTCATGCGGGCGTTCTCCGGAGGGGTGGAGGGAGGGGGAGCGGCGGACGGCGGACGGCGGACGGCCGGGGCGCGGCGGGGACGGTACGGGACCGTCTCCGCCGGCGCCCCGGCCGTCCGGGGAAACACGCGGGACTCACGGAACACGTGGGACACGACCGGACACGACCGGACACGACCGGACACGACGGGACACGTGGACCCCGCAGTGCGAGCCCGCGGAACGAGCGCTCAGGAGGCGGGCACGCCGGGTTCGGCGCCGCGCTCCTTGAGCATGTCGGTCATCAGCTGCAGCTCGGAGGTCTGGGCGACCACCATCGACTGCGCGAGCCGCTCCTCGGCCTCGTTCCGGGCCTTGTCGACGTAGCCCTGGGCCATCTCGACGCCGCCCTTGTGGTGCTCGATCATCAGCTGGAGGTAGTACACCTCGGCGTCCCGCCCGCTGAGCGTGCGCAGCTTCGCGATCTGGGTGTTGGTGGCCATGCCGGGCATCAGCGAACCGTCGTGGGCCTGGTAGTCGTGGCCCATCTTCATCCACGCCATCGGCGTGGCGGTCGAGTGCTGGGAGAGCCCCCACTGGTCGAGCCAACCCATCATCATCCCGCGCTGGTTGGCCTGGGTGTTGATGATGTCGAAGGCCAGGGTGCGGGTCGGCCCGTCGGCGGTGCGGTCCCGGACGACGAAGGACAGGTCCACCGCCTGCTGGTGGTGGGTCGCCATGTCGCGGGCGAACCCGGCCTCGGGGGAGTCGTCCGCCGGGACGGACAGCGTGGACGAGCCGGACGCCGAGGTCCCGCTCGCCACCAGGGCTGGCACCCCGAGCGCCAGCGCCACGGCGGCGGCCAGCGCGGCCGGCCACCACATGCGGCGGCGGCGCGGGGCCCCGGTGTCCTCGACTCCGTCCGTCGCGGCGTCCGCGTCGGTGCTCGCGTCGGTGTTCGCCACGGCGTGCCCGTCGGCGGTCACATCTGCCCCATGGTGCAGGAGGCGCCCGGCTCCTGGGTCTGCTTGCCCTGGACGTACTTGGTGAAGAACTGCTCCACCCGCGGGTCGCTGGCGCTGTCCACGGTCAGCTGGGTGCTCCAGGCGTTCAGGGTGATGGTGCCCTGCTCGTCCGGGTACGGGCTCATCATCGAGTACGGGGTCTTCTTGACCTTGTCGGAGAGGATCTTGATGTCGTCGGGGGTGGCCTTGCCGTTGTACGTCACCCAGACCGCGCCGTGCTCCAGCGAGTGGACGGCGTGCTCGTTCTCGAGCGGCTGGTCGTAGACGTGGGCCATGCAGTCCGACCAGATCGCGTTGTGGTCGCCGCCGACCGGCGGGGTCATCGCGTAGGTGACCTTGTCCTTGACGTGGGTGCGGCTCAGCTCGCCGAAGGTCTTCACGCCCGGGATGTCCGCGTTGGCGGCGGTCTCCTTGTCCTTCTTCTTCTGGTTCTGGTCCATGACGATCCAGGTGCCGGTGGCGATCGCACCGATCACCAGCACGCCGGCCGCCACCGAGGCGACGATCTTGTTGCGCCGGTCGCGGCGCTGCTCGGCGGCGCGCAGCTCGGCTATCCGGGCACGGCGGTCGAGGCCGCCCTGCTTGCCGCCGGGCTTGTTGGACTGCTTGGAGGCGGAACCCATGGTGGTCGTCCTTGTCCCCGCCGCACCGGTCGGTGGCGGCGGTCATCTGGTGTGAGAGGAGGGGCGGATCCGCCGGCGGCTGCGCCGGCGCTGGGTTCCACTCAGGACCGGTGGACCTGGAGTTCGTGCAGATCGGGCACCGGGTGCGCGCCGTCCAGCAGACCGGCGGGCACCACCCGGGGCAGCGCCTCGGGCGCGGCCGGCGCCAGCGGTGACACGGCGGGCTGCGGCTGCGGCGGCGGGTTCGGCAGCTGGGCGTCCTGCGAGCAGTACGGGTGGCTGGAGCAGCCGTTGTCGCGCGGCGGCTGGCCGTCGGCGGTGCAGAGGATCCAGTGCCCCTGCTCCTCGGCCGTCCGGCGGTGGTCCGAGGACTTCGCGGGCTTGGCGACCTTCGCGGCGTGCCCGGTGTAGGAGGCGTGCCCGGTGGCGACCTGGACGCTGACCACGCTGACGACGGTGACGGCGCCGGCCGGGGCCGCGTGCGGCGCCGGTTGGCCGGAGCCGTCCACCGCCTTCGCCTGACCCGCGCAGGGCAGCAGCGTCAGCAACGTGACGAGCAGCAGGACCAACAGCCCACCTGCCGGGCGGCCCGCGGATGCGGCCCTCCCCGGTCGGGGCGAACTGGGGGCCGACGCGGTCATGCGCACATTTAATCAGCCGAACGAGTGATGCGATGCCCCCCATCGGCCCTCATTTTCGGCGGCCCGCACACCCGGATGACCAGGAAACGCCCTGCTCCGGACACATCCGGCAAGCACGGACGGAACGGAAGCGGACGAGCGGGTGGCGCCTTCGGGGACGGCCCGGCGAACCGCCTGGTGAGCGCGGTGGCCGGGATGTTCCGGTGGGTGACCGGTTGTCGCCGAAACCCGGACAGGGTCCTCGCAGGTGGAGAACAATGACGTCAGCCCGGCCCGCCCGGCCCGCCGGGGGCGGCGCGACCACGGAACGACCAGGAGCCGCCAGATGAGTAAGCAGGGTGCACCCGCACCACAGCCGCACCGGCCGGACGACGGCTGGTGGGACGCCGTCTACGACGGTCCGGCGGGCACCCTCCCGGACACCCCGCACGCCGACCCGGGGGACGGCAGCGTGGACGACTGGTTCGACACGGCGGTCGGGCTCATCGGGCAGCAGCGCTCGGCGGAACCGGAGTCAGGGGGCACCGGGGAACCCGATGGCGCTCAGGCGGCGGACAACCGGGACAGCATCGACGACTGGTTCGACACCGCGGTCGGAGTGATCGGGGGGACGGAAGGGATCGGGCGTCAGCGGACCTCCACGGAGACCCACCGGTTCCCGGCCCCCGCCTTCGCCGGCGACGCCCCGAAGGCCGCACCCGCACCCGCACCCGAACCGGAACCGGAGCCCGATGTCCCGGACCCGGTCTCGCTGGAGAAGCCCACCCCGACACCTGCGCCCGCCCCCGCCCCCGCTCCCGCCCCCGCCCCGGAACTGGAGCCAGAGCCAGAGCCAGAACCGGAGCCGGAGCCCGCCGCTGCTGAGGAGCCCGAGGAGCCCGAGGAGCCCGAGGAGCCCGGGGCTCCCGTGGAGCAGGTGGAAGCGGACGAACCCGAGGCCCCCGCCCCCGTTCCCACGCCCACCCCCGAGCCCGAACCCGTCCACACCCCGGAACCCGACCCGGAGCCCGTGGCCCAGGCGGCAGCCGCCCCCGACCCCCGCCTGGCCACCCGCGCACCGCTCGCCGACGGCGGCACCGCCGTCCCGCACGTCGGCGAACGCCCCCCGACCTACGGACCCGAGCCGACGGCCGTACCCGAGGCGGACCCGGGTGCACTGCGCGCGCTCGTACCGGACACCGTGCTGGACGGCGCCCAGTACGGCCCGTCCGTCCTGCGCGCCGCCTCCGTCCGGGGCGACTCCGCGCGCTACCGGGGCGAGCCGCGCCGTGACTCCCTGCTGGTCACCCGGTTCGGCGAGGGGCCGGACGGACTGCTGCTCGCCGTCCTCGGCGGCTTCGACCGTTCGGGCGGAGCCGAGGAGGAGACGGTCAGCCCGGAGGCCGTCGCGGCCGCCACCGGGGAGGCGTGCCGCCAGCTCGCCGCCGCGATCGGGCGCAGCCGGGCCGGACTGGCCGCCGACCTGCGCGACGGCGCCCGTGACCGGCTCCGCTACGGCCTCCAGCGCCTGGCCACCGGCGCGGCCGCCCCCCTGCGGGCGCTGGCGCCGCAGGCGGAGGGGGAGGACACCCCGTCCCCGGCGTCGCTGCACTGCCTGATGGTGTCGCTGGACCCGGAGGCCGGCTACCGTGCGGCCTTCGGCGTCGGCCCGGGCGGGCTCTACCTGCTGCGCTCCGGCCACTGGATCGACGCCTACGCGGCCCGCCTGCTGCACCACCCGGACGGCCAGCCGCCGATCCCGGAGGCCCCGGTGCCGGGCCCGCGTCCGTTCCGCTTCCGGCTGGTCCCCGCGACGCCGGGCGACATCCTCCTCCTCTGCGCTCCGGGCCTCGCCCGCCCCATCGCCGACGAGCCGGCCGTCGCGCACTTCCTTTCCACGCACTGGGCCCACCCCCACCCGCCGGGCACCGTCGACTTCCTCCGCCAGGTCCAGGTCCGCGCCAAGGGCTACGCCGACGACCGCACGGCCGCTGCCATCTGGACCGAGTGACGCCCGACCGGCCCACACACCGTCCACCCTCGCACGCGAGCACGAGAAGTCGACTCGATCGACTTCTCACGCGCGGCCCCAGGACAGCCCCACTCTGGCCTGCCGCCCGAGAAGTCGACCAGGCCGACTTCTCACGCACACTGCGCACTCACGCGCGTGCTGGTGGCTTGGCGCCAGTTGTGTCGGGAGTAAATCTGTAGACCGGTCGGCATATTCTCGGCGCTCGGCATGGAGAGGTGCACAGGAAGTCGGCCTGGCCGACTTCTCGCGCGCGAGGCTGCCCGGGCCTGGCATGTATCTGTAGATCGGTCGACATATGTGATGTTCCGGCCCGGGCGGCCGGTATCGGGGTTTGCCTGAGAGGTCGATGGGGTCGACTTCTCATGCGCGCTGCGCACCCCGACGCGTGCGCGGGTGGCTTGGCGTCGGTTGTGTCAGGGAGATCTGTAGGCCGGTCGACATATTGCCTAGCGCTCGACCCCGGAGGTGTGCGCAGGAAGTCGGCTGGGCCGACTTCCCGCGCCCTGGAGCCACCTTGGGCGACAAGCAGCTGCTCGGGACGGCGCACCGCCGACTTTCCGCGCGCGGGGCCGCCCGGGTCGGGCATGAATCTGTAGACCGGTCGGCATATTCGGCTCGGTGGCCGGCAGGCCGGGGGGGTGCGTGAGAAGTCGATGGGGTCGACTTCTCAAGCGTGCGGCGTGCGCGAGGGCGCGAGGATACGAGGACGCGAGGGCGTGCGGCCTGGGGGAGCGGGGCGCTGCGGGAAGGCGACGTGGTGAAGGGCCGGGTGTGGCTGCGGGGCGGGACGCCCGGGCGGCTTGCCGCCTGCTGCCGGGTGTGCGCCGGCGCGGCGGATTCGCGGCCCCGACCGCGAGCTGGTTCACAGCGCTGTGAGGGCAGTTGACGACCTGTTCGGTGTTCGGTGACTGCCCCGGTGCGGCGGCGGCCGGCTGGGCCGGCGGGGTCAGGTGCGCAGGAGGATGCCGGTGACCGCGGTGGCCTGGGTGAGGGCGGCGGGGCGGTGGGCGTCGGGGAGGCCGATGGCGATGGGGACGGCGAGGCCGTCGAGGAGGGCGCGGATCTGCAGTGCGCGGTCGGCGGCGGGGCCCGGGGTGAAGTGGCCGGTGGTGGCGCCCTCCTCGATGAGGGCGACCAGGTCGGCCTGCCAGGGGGTTTCGATCTCCTGCTGGCCCTGGCGGATCTCGGCGCTCGCGGGGGAGCGGCCCCACACCTCGACCCAGAGGATCCAGCGCGGGTCGCCCGCTCCCTCCGGCAGGTAGAGGCGCAGGTAGGCGTCGAGGCGCTGCCAGGGGTCGAGGGTGCGGTCGGCGAGGGCCTCGCGGCGGCGGGTGCCGAGCTGGTCCTCGCTCCAGCGCAGGGTCTCCAGCAGCAGCTGGTCCTTGCTGCCGAAGTAGTAGAGGAGGTGTCCGGCGCTCATCTGGAGCTGCTTGCCGAGCCCGGCCATGGTGAGTTTGGCGAGCCCGTGTTCGGCGATCGCGGCCCGGGCGGTGGCGAAGACCTCCTCGCGGGGGCGGGCCGGCCGGCGCGGGCGGGGGTCGGCCATGTGCGGGTCTCCTCGGTGGGACGGGCGGGGCGCGGCGGGCCGCCCGGGCGGGGGTGTGAGGGCCCCGCCTGGGCAGGCATCGGGCTGGACGGCCGGACGGCCGGAAGGCCGCCGGGCGTCAGAGCGCCTTCGGCTGCTGCTGGGTGATGCAGTGGATGCCGCCGCCGTTGGCGAAGATCTCGCGGGCGTCGACGAGTTCGACGGTGCGGCCCGGGTAGGCCTCGCCGAGGATGGCGGCGGCCTCCTGGTCGCGCGGGTCGTCGAAGGCGCACAGGACGACCGCGCCGTTGGCCACGTAGTGGTTGATGTAGGAGTAGTCGACGGGCTCGCCGTCCTCGTCCAGCAGGACGGTGGGGGCGGGCAGTTCGATGACCTCCAGCGGGCGGCCCCGGGCGTCGGTGGCGGCGCGCAGGACGGCGACCAGTTCGCGGCAGACCTCGTGGTCCGGGTGCGAGGGGTCGGGCTGGACGTGGGCGACGACGACGCCCGGGCGCACGAAGGAGGCGACGATGTCGATGTGTCCGCGGGTGCCGAACTCGTCGTAGTCGCGGGTGAGTCCGCGCGGCAGCCAGATCGCCTTGGTGGTGCCGAGGAAGGCGTGCAGCTCGGCCTCGACCTCCTCCTTGGTCCAGTCGGCGTTGCGGCCCTCGCCGAGCTGGACGGTCTCGGTGACCAGCACCGTGCCCTCGCCGTCGACGTGGATGCCGCCGCCCTCGTTGATCAGCCGGGAGGCGAAGCGCTGCACCTCGGTCAGTTCGCTGATGTGCTCGGCGATGTGCTGGTCCTTGTCCCAGCGGGCCCAGGACTGCGCGCCCCAGCCGTTGAAGATCCAGTCGGCGGCGGCCAGCGAGCCCTTGCCGTCGATCAGGAAGGACGGGCCGATGTCGCGCATCCACGCGTCGTTCAGCGGGCGCTCGACGATGTCGACCCGCTCGGAGACGTACTTGCGGGCCTCCTCGGTCTCGCCGGTGTTGACGATCAGCGTCACCGGCTCGTACCGGACGATGGTGTCGGCGACGGTGGCCCAGGCCTGGCGGGCGGCGTGCAGCTGCTCGGGGCCGTCGAAGGTGGGGTTGGCGGTGGGGAAGGCCATCCAGGTGCGCTCGTGCGGGTGCCATTCGGCGGGCATCCGGTAGCCGAGCGAGGCGGGCGTGGGGGTGGTCATCATCAAGTCCTAAGGGGATCCGGGGCCTTGGGGGCGCGAGGGAAGGCCCGGTGGGGGGCCCGGTGGAGGGCGCGGTGGGGGGCTCAGAGGAAGTAGAGACGGCTGAGCGAGACGCTGTCCGCGGGTTCGGAGCGCAGCGGCGAGCCGTCCAGCGAGACCAGGCCGGTCTCGGTGACCTCGACGTGGCCGACGCGGGCGTTGCGCACCATGTCGCGCGGCCCGATGCCGCGGGTGCCCCGGACGCCGACCCGGCGGCGGCGGGTGGGCAGCCCGTCGGCGGCCTGGTCGAGGTACGCGCCGTCGGCGGCGGCCTGGGCGACGAAGGCCACCGAGATGTCGGCGGCGGTCGCCCCGTGGGCGCCGAACTGCGGCCCCAGGACGAGCGGTTCGCAGCGGTCGGTGGAGGCGTTGGGGTCGCCGACCACGCCGTACGCGGGGAAGCCGGCCTTGAGGACCAGCTGCGGCTTGGCACCGAAGTGGTCCGGGCGCCACAGCACGATGTCGGCGAGCTTGCCGACCTCGATGGAGCCGACCTCGTGCGCGAGGCCGTGGGCGATGGCCGGGTTGATGGTGAGCTTGGCGATGTAGCGCAGCACGCGCTCGTTGTCGTCGCCGCTCTCCGTCGTCCCGTACGAGCCGGTGCCGTCGAGCGGGCCGAGTTCGGCCTTCATCTTCCCGGCCATGGCGAAGGTGCGGCGGACCGTCTCGCCGGCCCGGCCCATGCCCTGGGCGTCGGAGGAGGTGATGCCGATGACCCCGAGGTCGTGCAGCACGTCCTCGGCGCCCATGGTGCCGGCCCGGATGCGGTCGCGGGCCATCGCGGCGTCGCCGGGCAGGTCGACCTTGAGGTCGTGCGCGGAGACGATCATGCCGAAGTGCTCGCCGAGGGCGTCCCGGCCGAAGGGCAGGGTGGGGTTGGTGGAGGAGCCGATGACGTTCGGCACGCCGGCCATCTTCAGCACGTTGGGGACGTGTCCGCCGCCGCAGCCCTCGATGTGGAAGGCGTGGATGGTCCGGCCCTCCAGCACCTTCAGGGTGTCCTCGACCGACAGGCACTCGTTCAACCCGTCGGTGTGCAGGGCGACTTGGACGTCGTACTCCTCGGCGACCCGCAGTGCGGTGTCCAGGGCGCGGGTGTGCGCGCCCATGTCCTCGTGCACCTTGAAGCCGGACGCCCCGCCCTCGGCCAGCGCCTCGATCAGCGGGGCCTCGTCGGAGGACGACCCGCGGCCCAGGAAGCCGATGTTGACGGGCCAGGCGTCGAAGGCGTTGAAGGCGTGGCGCAGCGCCCAGGGCGAGTTGACGCCGACGCCCCAGACCGGGCCGAACTCCTGGCCGATGATGGTGGTGACGCCGGAGGCCAGCGAGGCCTCCATGATCCGCGGCGAGAGCAGGTGGACGTGGGTGTCGATGGCGCCGGCGGTGGCGATCATGCCCTCGCCGGAGACGATCGTGGTGCCGGTGCCGACGACCACGTCCACGCCGTCCAGGGTGTCCGGGTTGCCGGCGCGCCCGATCGAGGCGATCCGGCCGCCGATCAGGCCGATCGAGGTCTTGCGGATGCCCTGGATCGCGTCGATCACCAGGACGTTGCTGATCACCACGTCGCAGGTGTCCCGGACCGCGGCGGGCTTGAGGTGCAGGCCGTCGCGGGCGGTTTTGCCGAAGCCGGCCAGGAACTCGTCGCCGGGTGCCTGGGAGTCGGACTCCACGCGGACGATCAGCCCGCTGTCGCCGAGCCGGACCCGGTCCCCGGCGCGCGGGCCGTGCACGGAGATGTAGTCGTGCGGGGTGATCGAGGTCATGCTCCCGCCTCGCTTCGCTCGTCGCGCCATGCCCTCGTGGAGATTTCGTTCAACTGCTCGCTCTGCTTGCTCATGAGGGCACCTCCGAGTCGTCGAAGCCGGTCAGGTAGCCGGTCGCGCGGGCCTTCGCCAGGGCGGCCTCCTTCGCGCCGGGTGCGTCGAGGGGGCCGTCCACGAGCCCCGCGAAGCCGATCGCGACCCGCTCGCCGCCGATCGGCACCAGGCCGACCTCGACGGTGGCGCCGGGGTCGAAGCGCACCGAGGATCCGGCCGGGACGGCCAGGTGGGTGCCGTAGGCGGCGGCCCGGTCGAAGGCCAGCCGCGGGTTGGCCTCGAAGAAGTGGAAGTGCGAGGTGACCGAGATCGGCACCCCGGAGGTGTTGTGCACGGGGAGCAGCAGCGTCTCCTCGATCGGGTCGTAGCCGGCGCCGTCGCCGATCAGCGCGCCGCCGGGGGCCTCGTCGCCGAGCGAGCCGGCGCCCTTGAACGGGTCGTTGACGACGGCGAGGCGGGTGCCGTCGTCGAAGACGGCCTCGACCTGGACGACGGTGACCACGTCCGGCACGCCGGGCAGGACGTCGTCGGCGGTCAGCACGGAGCGGCCGGCCTCGATGGCCTCGGCCAGCCGCCGGCCGTCGCGGGCGGCCTCGCAGACGGCGTCCGCGATCAGCGCGGTGGCCTCGGGGATGTTGAGGCGCACGCCTCGGGCGCGGCGGGCGCGGGCCAGCTCGGCTGCTGTGAAGATCAGCAGCCGGTCCCGCTCGGTGGGGGTCAGTCGCACGGTTCCTCGCTCGCGGTCGCCGGGGAGGGGGTCGGCTCGGGGCCTCGGGGCTGTCGGTCGTCGATGTTAGAACGTCGTTCAAACATCTCGGGCCATTGAACCCGCACCGGGCCGCCCTGTCCAGCGTTGCCGCTGTGCGGGGGTTCGGCTTGCTGGGCGGGGGATGGGGGTGAGGGGCCGGGCGGGGGTCGGCGGGCCGTGAGGGCCTGGACCTGGCCCACGGGCCCGACCCGTGGCCCCGGTGTCCGGCCCGTCGCCCGTCGCCCGTCGCCCGTCGCCCGTCGCCCGTCGCCCGTCGCCCGTCGCCCGGTGCCCGTCGCCCGGTGCCCGTCGCCCGGTGCCCGTCGCCCGGTGCCCGGACCCGGCGCGCGACGGGAGCGAGGGAGGGGCGCGTGGTCGGGCGCACGGCCGGTACGGGCGCCGGGTGTGCGCGGGATCGGGTGACGGCTTCCTCGAAAACGGCCTCTGCGCTTCGCAAACCTGTCCGGCGCGGGCAGTTGGATCACGCGAACCACCCCGTGCCCCTTTCACCCCACGTGATCGGACGCACACTGTTGCAAACGCCGTCAACTGGGCATGAGGATGAGTGGTCAGAACGAGGGGGCCACCCGGCCGGCGGGGGATCCGGAGGCGGGGGCCCGGATTTCAGGGCGGGGGCATGTGTTGATGGACGGTCAGTCGCGATTCCCGCGGCAGCGGACGAGTTCCGGCGACGCCTACCGGTCCGGGGCGGTCCAGGGGCCGACCGGCGGCACCGGGACGACCCTGCCGGGCACGCCGGCTCCGGGTTGTGCCGTGCACCGGCGGCTGCATCTCACGCTCGACCCGGCGGACCTGGTCGGGGTGGGCGCGGTCCGGCGGCGGTTGCGCACCGCACTGAGCCACTGGGGGGTGCCGGAGCTGTCCGACACCGCCGAGCTGCTCTCCTCCGAGCTGGTCACCAACGCGCTGCTGCACACGGGCAAGGGCGCGGTGTTCGACGCGGTGCTCGGCTCGGACCACCGGCTGCGGGTCGAGGTGCAGGACGGTACCAGCAGACTGCCCGGGCGCCGCCGCGATCCGGAGGCCGAGTACGCGACCTCGGGACGCGGCCTGCTGCTGGTGGAGGCGCTCGCGGATTCCTGGGGCGTACAGCTGCGCGGCGACGGCAAGGTCACCTGGTTCGAACTCGCCACGCCCTGAGCTCGGCGCGGCACGGCCACGGCACCGCCACGGCACCGGCACGGCCACGGCACCGGCGCGGCACGGCCACGGCACCGGCGCCTGCACGGCATCGATGCCGCCGCCTGCACGGCACCGGCACCGCACCGCCACCGCACCGGCGCCGACACGGCCTGACGGCCCCGGGCCCGCCGCCGGCACCGGGGTCGTACGATTGTTCGCAGCCGATTGATTCGCCGTCGAAGGAAGCCTTGAACGGAAGGCGGAACGGAAGGTTTCCGGCCCGTTGGCATTGCCGCTCGGCCGAACATTGGCCAGGATGGTGGGAATGTGTGTCCACGTGCGGGAAGCAGCGGGGAGACCGAACCTCGACCGGCCACCGTCCGTCGCACCGTCCTATCCAGCACGACCCATCACACCGCCACGCGGCCCGTCCGGATGGTCGGCGCGGTCCGCCACGGCAGCGGCAGGAGCAGCATGCCCACTGAGCCCGAGTCGCCGGGGTCGGCACTTCCTCCCGGCGCGGCGCCCGCCGTCGAGCCGCGAACCGTAGAGCCGCGAACCGTAGAGCCGAGGACCGTGGAGCCGCGCACCGTGGAGTCACGCACCACCACCCCGAGAGCCACCACCCCGAGAGCCGCCAACCCGCGAGCCGTCGAGCCGCGCGTCGCCGAGCAGCCGGGCGCCCCGGAGTCGCGCACCCCCGGGCAGCTCGCCGCCGGCCCCACCACCACCGGGACCGGCCGGGCCCGACCGCCCGCCCAGCCCTCGCGCCGCGGTTCCGGGGTGCGCCCGTCCCCGAGCCTCGCCGCCGCCCGGCTGGCGCCCGTGCTGTCGGGCGGACTGCCGCCGTCCTCCGCGGACACCATGCCGGACTGGCTGGAGCCCGCGATGGCGGCCAACGGCATCGGCTCCTTCGACTGGGACATCCGCCGCGACGTCCTGGAGGGCGACCAGCGGGCCTGTGCGATCGTCGGACTGGACGTCCTGGAGCCGGGCCGGTTCGACCGCACCGCCGCCTCCTTCCTGGCCCTGCTGCACCCCGAGGACGCGCCCGTGGTGCGCCGCCGGGTCGAGCGCGCGGTGGCCGAGCTGGGCCAGTGCGGCGCCTACTACCGCACGGTCGGGGCGACCGGCGGCATGCGCGCGGTGCGCTTCCGCGGCCGGGTGCTCGCCGACGCCTTCGGCCGGGCCTCCCGGATGGTCGGGTTCGTCTGGGACGCCACCGTCGAGCTGCACAAGCGGGACCACGCCGACCGGATGGCCCTGCTGCGCGAGGAGCGCTCCCGGTTCATCAAGGAGGCGGCGCGCGCCCTCTCCGAAGCCGTCACCGTGCGAGACGTGGCCCGGGTGTTCACCGAGCTGCCGCTGCCCGGACTTCCGCCGGACGGTCTGGTGCTGGCCTCCTTCGAAGCCGGACGGGCGCAGGTCCTCGGCGCCTCCGGCTACCGCGCCGACTCGCTGGCGGTCTGGGACCGCACCGTGCTGCCGCCCGGTCACCCGGCCGCCGAGGCGCTGCGCCACCGCACGCCGGTCTTCGTCTCGACCCGCGACGAGTTCCGCGACGGCTACCCCGAGGTGTGGGAGCCGACCAGCCGCACCGGCCGGGGCTCCTGGGCGTACCTGCCGCTGGTGGCCAGCGGCCGGGCGATCGGCGTCTGCGTGGTCAGCTTCGACGACGAGCGCGAGCTGGACGCGGACGAGCGCACCCTGCTGACCACCCTGGGCGGGCTGGTCGCCCAGTCGCTGGCCCGGGCCCGGCTGCACGACGCCGAGCACGAGCTGGCGGCCGGCCTCCAGCGGGTGATGCTGCCGCGCACCGTCCCGTCCGTCCCCGGCGTGACCACGGCCGTGCGCTACCTCGCGGCCGGCTCCGGCCTCCAGATCGGCGGCGACTGGTACGACGTGGTGCCGCTGCCCGGCGGGCACGTCGGCCTGGTGATCGGCGACGTCCAGGGCCACGACGTGCACGCCGCCGGGATCATGGGGCAGCTGCGGATCGCGCTGCGCGCCTACGCGGCCGAGGGGCACCCGCCGGCCGCCGTGATGGCCCGCGCCTCCCGCTTCCTCGCCGACCTGGACACCGACCACTTCGCGACCTGCACCTACGCCGAGGTCAACGTGGACTACGGCGTGGTCTACGCCGTCCGCGCCGGGCACCTCGACCCGGTGGTGCGCCGCGCGGACGGCACCGCCGCCGTGGTGCCGGTGGCCGGCGGGCTGCCGCTGGGCATCGACCCGGACCAGGAGTACCGGGTCACCCGGTTCAGCCTGGATCCGGGCGAGACCGTGGTGCTCTGCACCGACGGCCTGGTCGAGGCGCGCGGCATGGACCTGGACGAGGGCGTCGCCCGGCTCACCCGGGTGCTCACCCGCCCGCTGCCGGAGGCCGTGGAGGCCGCCCGCGACCCGCTGGAGGAGCTGGCCGACCGGATCGCCTCCCAGGCCGCCGACTCCAGCGAGCGCGAGGACGACATAGCGCTGCTGCTCCTGCGCTGGGACGGTCCGGCCGGCGGCCTGACCGCCCAGCAGCTGCGCCGCCGGATCGGCCAGGCCGACCTGGCGCGGGTGGCCGAGGTGCGGGCCGAGCTGCGCGACGCGCTGCGCCGCTGGGGCGTGGCCGAGTTCATCGACACCGCCGAGCTGCTCTCCTCCGAGCTGGTCACCAACGCCATCCGGCACACCGACCGGGACGCCATGTTCACCGCCCGGCTCTACCGTGAGCCGGAGGCGGACGGCGGCCGGGCCCGGCTGCGGGTCGAGGTGGAGGACGAGTCGGACCTCTGGCCGACCCGCCGCACACCGGGGGAGCAGGCCTCCTCCGGGCGGGGCCTGATGCTGGTCGAGGCGCTCGCGGACTCCTGGGGCGTGGAGCCGCGGGGATCCGGCAAGCGGATGTGGTTCGAGCTCAGCGGGACGGCGATGGCAGCGGCCTGACGCCCCGTCCGGTCCCGGTCTCGGTCCCGTCTGGTTCCGGTCCCGTCCGGTCCTGGTCCCCGGATCGGGATTCCGGCCGGCGACCATCGCATGGTCGGGGAATCCGACGTGGATGGTTCCGGGAAGTGCGGGCTCTTCGAACCCGGTACCCGACGGCTTTCGTCAACGTCGCGTGACGCGCGGGCAGCCGCCGCACATGTCCTTGGGATCCGCGGTGTAGACGAGGCAGCAGCTGGCCCGGGACCGGTCCGGGGGCGGCGCGCCGTCCGCCCCGGGCGCCGGGGCCGCGAAACCGGCGCCCGGGGTGAAGGGTGCGGGGGCCGGAGCGGGGCAGTCGCCCGCGCCGGGCGTGTGCGCGGGGTCGAGGGCCTCGCCGGGCGCCAGCAGCGCGGACAGTTCGGTGCGCGCCCGCTCCTGCTCCCCGAGCAGCCCGCCCGCGTAGCAGAGCCCCTCCACCACCGCGTCGGTGGCCATCGCCCAGAGCACCCGGGGCCCGCGCCTGGCCTCCGGGCCGAAGGCGGCGAGCACCGGGGCCAGGAAGGCGCCCAGGGCGGACCGCAGGGCGGCGGCCAGCGCCGGGTCGTCCGGGACCGTCCTGGCCCGCCCCGAGCCGGCCGCCGGGTCGTCCGGCAGGCAGGCGAACTCCGCCGGGCGGACGGTCAGTTCGACCGTGTCGGGGTGCCGCCGCAAAGCGACGTCCCCGAGGGCGAGCAGCGGGACGCGCCGCTCCAGGAACCACGGCAGCGTGAACAGCAGCGAGACCGGCCAGACGAAGCGGTGCAGTCCGAATCCGGCCGCGACGTCCGGGCGCAGCGGCCGCCCGTAGCGGGCGAGGCCCTGCCGGGCGTCGTGGGCGATCAGCTCGCGCACCGCCTGGGGGCGGGCGGCGAGGTCGGCGGCGGGCAGCCAGCCGTCGCGGTGCCGGGGTGGGGCGCACCGCACCGTCAGCATGGGGGTGAGTCCGGACAGCCGGTGGTACGAGGGGGCGCCCGGGGTGGTGGGAGCGGGGGCGGGGACGGGGGTGCGCGCCCCGGTGGTGCGGGGGGCGTGCGGCCTGGGGCCGGGCCGGGTGCTGCTCGCGGTCATGGGCGGCCCCATCGGGTCGACCGGGGCGCCCATGGTCCGCCCGGCGGTGTCCGGCGGTGGTGGAGTGCCGGACGGGGCCGGACCGGGGCATGGCGGTGCCCGGGGAACGGCAAGGCGACCTGGCCGGGGTACTGCTCCCCCCGGCCAGGTTAGCCTCACCTTAGCTGATTGTTCCGCCGGTCTCGCTCGCGATGCGCCCGTCCGTGGGAGGCCCCGGCGCGCGGGCCGCGCCCAACTGGCGCGCGAGCCAGACCGGCACCCCGCCCAGACCGGCCACCAGCCGGGCCGCCTCGGACCGCAGCCGCGCGGCCTCGGGCGGCTCGGACACCTCGGCGAGCGCCGCGAGCGCCGGCGCCACCCCCACCGTGAAGCCGAGTTGCTCGCGCAGCCGCAGGGAGGCCTCGAAGCCCTCCCGGGCGTTCCCGCGGTCCCCGCGCGAGAGCGCCAGCGCGGCCAGGTGCCGCCAGGTGTACGAGCGCAGCAGCTCGTCCCCGCGCTCGCCGGCGCCCTCGTGCGCCCGGCGGTAGGCGATCCACGCGGCGCTGCGGTCGCGCAGCAGGTTCTCGGCGACCAGCCCGCGCCGGAAGTCCAGCAGCGGGCGGCCCGGGGCGTCCGGCGGCAGCAGCGCCGAGGTGCGGCCGAGCGCGGCCTGCGCCTCGTCCAGCCGGTCCCGCGGGCCGAGCACGCTTGCCACGTACGCGAGGAAGCCGCGGGCGCAGGCGGCGGCCGCGCGCTGCTCGGTGCCGGAGGCCAGGGCCTCCGCCAGGCGCAGCGCCTGCTCCGCCTGGGGCCAGTGCGCCGCGGTGAACAGGCACTGTTCGATGAGGAGTTCGGCCCGCCCCAGGGCCGCGTCCGGGTCGTCCTCGGCGGCCGGCCGCAGCAGTTCGGCGGCCTCCTGCCAGCACCCCCGGGACCTCAGCCGCCACACGGTGTCACCCGGCTCCTCCGGTGCCCGCCCCCGCCCCTTGGGGCCGCTCGGGTCCCATCCGTGCTCCGACAACGCCACCTCCTTGTGTGCGCCATCCGGCAAGGGCGCGGACCTGCCCCTGAGGCCCTGTCGCCACGACCCGCACGCATGGCGACGACAGGGCGAAAGGCCCGCGCTGTGGCCGCAATTCAACACGGGGGTGAGCTTGTGCACCAGATCACGAGCGAAGGTTGTTGCTTTTGGAGGAAAAATGATCTAGGGGTGCGCAAGGGAGGAGACCGGTCGGCGGTGGGGGTGGTGACGGGCGGTGGCCAGGCGGGCGGTCGGGCGGGTGGTCCAGCGGGCGGTCCGGCGGTCCGGCGGGCCGCCCGGTGGGTCAGGACGTCCAGCCGGTCTCCATCAGGGCCTCGGCGGCGCCGTTCGCGGGCTGCGGCACACCCGCCAGGTCCAGGCTGAACAGGGCGACCAGCAGCTGTTCGCCGCGCACGGTGGCCTGGTGCGAATAACCCGCGAGGGTGAACATCGCGGCGGCCATCTCCTCGGCGTGCAGGGTCTGCAGCCAGAGGCACTCGACCGACTTCACGTCGGCGGGCTCGGTCCAGGTGTCCACCTGGGCGACCATCCGGCTGCCCAGCAGGGTGACCCCGTCGCGCTCCTGGGCCTCCGTCAGCTCCAGGTCGTCGAAGCCCAGCCACTCCAGGTAGCGGGCGGCGGTGAACACCGCGTCCTGCGAGGTGCGCACCGGGTGCGGGCGGAAGGGCGCGCGGTGGCGGAACGGGCGGGAACGGCCGGCCGGGGGCGGCGCCGACGGGGCCGGTGCGGGCGCGTTCGCCGGGCGGGCCGGGTACGGGCGGGCGGCCTGCGGGCCGGGGGCGGCGAGCGGGGCGGCGGTGCCGCCGCCCAGCCGGGTGGCGCGGTCCACCGGCAGCCGGACGGTCGCGCCGCAGTTGCAGGTGAACTCGGGCTGCGGCCACTGGTCGGAGCGGCCGCAGTGCGGGCAGCGCATGCTCAGCCAGGAGTCCTCCCAGGACCGGAAGCGCACCTGCACCGGCACCCCGCCGCGCAGCAGCGGCACCTTGAGCGAGGCCCCGCACGGGCAGGGGAGGGAGGGCGGTTCGTAGAGGTGCTCGCGGCGGCAGGCGGGGCAGCGGATCGCCCGGGCGCCACCGCCCGGCCCCGGCCGCGTGGGGTCGTGTCCGGTGAAGTCGTCGGGCAGTCCGGCCATCGCGGGCTCCGTCCGTCGGGGGCGGGTGGGTGGGACGCTTCCCATGCTCCCCGAAATGTCCGGCGCCGGGCGCGGAATGAGGCAATCCTCAGGGACGGATCAGGGAATCCTGCCCGCTCGGGTAGGGACGGAATCCTCCGCGAGGGGGATGTTCGGCGGGCCGGACCGGGATGTTCACCCGGCGGACCACCGGGCCAGGTCGGCGGGGGTGTCGAGGTCGTCCGGGGCGGCGACGTCGGCGCACTCGACCAGGACGAGCTCCGCCGCGTGCGCCGCCAGCAGGGCGCGGGCCCCGGCGTCGCCGCGCGCGCCGGCCGCCGCCTCGGCGAAGTGCCGGGCGCCGATCAGCACCGGGTGCCCGCGCCGCCCGCCGTAGGCCGCCGCGGCGAGTTCGGCGCCCGCCCGGTGGGCGGCCAGCAGCCGGGCCACCGCGCCCGGGGTGACGCCCGGGGTGTCCACCAGCATCACCAGCACCGCCGCGGCGTTCGGCGGCAGGGCGGCCAGGCCGGCTCGCAGCGAGGAGCCCATGCCCTGCGTCCAGTCCGGATTGCCGACCAGCCGGCAGCCCGGCAGGTGCGCGGTGGCCCGCACCCGCTCCTCCTCCGCGCCCAGCACCACCGTGACGTCCGCGCAGCCGCCGGCCCGGACCACCGCCACCGCGTGCTCCACCAGCGGCCGGCCCCCGTACCGGAGCAGCGCCTTGGGCCGCCCACCGAGGCGCCGCCCGCCCCCGGCGGCAAGGACCAGGGCGGCGACCGGGCCCGGTCCGGCGGGTGTCGGTGTGGTCTGCATGGGCCCAGCCTGCCCGTCCGGGGCCGGGGCGCGCATTGTGGGAAGCCACAACGGCGAACCGCGCGCGGTAGTCGCGGCCCGGCGGTTCGGCCGGCCCGACCGTCCGATGTCCGCCATCGGCGGCTGAACGCTGCGCCCGGTGGACGCTGCGCCCGGTGGACGCTGCGCCCGGGGAGGGCGGCCTGAGCGGGTGTGAGCTTCGACATGCTCCGCGAGATCGCGTGGCGTCGCCTTGACCTGCCCTTGGGCGGCTGATCTGCTGGTTCGCCGTCAACCTGCCTCTGACCTGGGGAGTTCTCCGTGCCCGCCCGCCGCTCCACGCTGTCCGCCGCCACCGTGTTCCTGATATGCGCGCTCGCGCTGGTCGGCTGGCTGATCGGCGGCCGCGACCACAAGTCGACCGGTCCCAAGGCCGACGGCGGCGGCACCGCCGCCCCCGCCTCGGGCACCAGCCCGCTCCAGAACCCGGATGGCACCAAGCCCGGCCTGGCGCCGCTGACCACCCCCGAGGACCGGAAGGCCGGCCGGGACGTCATCGCCAAGGTCACCACTGCCGCCGTCGGCACCAAGGACGGCTACGACCGCAACGAGTTCGGCCCCGCCTGGACGGACAACGTCGACGGCGTCCCGTTCGGCGGCAACAAGTGCGACACCCGCAACGACCTGCTCGCCCGCGACGGCACCGCCGTCGAGCACAAGGACGGCTCGGACTGCACGGTCACCGCGATGACCATCTGGGACCCGTACACCGGCAAGAGCGTCCAGTGGACCAAGCAGCAGGCCTCCAAGATCCAGATCGACCACGTGATGCCGCTGTCCTACGACTGGCAGATGGGCGCCGCGAAGTGGGACAAGGCCAAGCGCGTCCGGATCGCCAACGACCCGCTCAACCTGATCCCCGCCGACGGCTCGCAGAACGCCTCCAAGGGCGACTCCGGCCCGGCCGCCTGGCTGCCCGCCGATCCCGAGATCCGCTGCTCCTACGCGGTGCGCTTCGCCCAGGTCTCGCTGAAGTACCAGCTGCCCGTCACCGAGGCCGACAAGAAGGCCATGCTCCAGCAGTGTGACGGCTGACGGATCATCGACCCCGAGCGGCGGAGGACGGGTGCGATGTGCCCCGGACACGGGCCGGATGGTATTCGTGGGCGGTGCCCCCGATCATCTCCCTGTTCCCCCGCTCGTCCGGGCGCGCCGTGCCGGCCCTCGCCGCGGTGCTCGCCCTCGCCCTGTCGAGCGGCTGTACGGGCGGTGCCGCCCGTACAGCCGTCCGGCCGCCGCTGGACGAGCGGGTCGCCGCCACCGCGACGCCCGCCCTGCGCACGCTCTACGACCAGCGGATCGACTGGCAGCCCTGCGCCGGCGACGACGGCACCGACCCGGACACGGCCGCCGTGCGGTGCGCCACCCTCAAGGTGCCGCTGGACTACGCCGACCCGGGCGGCCGCACCGTCGACGTCGCCCTCGCCGAGGTGCCCGCCGCCGACCCTGAGCACCGGCTCGGCGCCCTGCTGCTCAACCCCGGAGGCCCCGGAAACTCCGGTGTCGGCATGGTTCGTTGGGGGTGGAAGAACTACCAGGGGCCGCTGCACGACCGGTACGACCTGGTCGGCTTCGACCCGCGCGGCGCCGGCGACACCATCCCCGTCCACTGCCTGGACGACGGCACCCGCGAGGAGTGGGACACCACCGACGACCCGGCCTACGACCACGGCGGGGTCCTCGCCGAGGCCTGCCGTGCCCGGCACGCCGACCTGCTCCCGCACGTCGGTACCCGTGACACCGCCCGCGACCTCGACGTGCTGCGCGGAGCCCTCGGCGAACGCCGGCTGGACTTCCTCGGCTTCTCCTACGGCACCCACCTCGGCGCCCGCTACGCCGAGGAGTTCCCCGACCGCACCGGCCGGTTCGTCCTCGACGGCGCCGTCGACCACAGCGTCCCCACCGCCCGGCTCGGCGTCGAACAGGCCGCCGCCGCCGAGGACGGGTTCCGGGCCTTCGCCGCCGACTGCGCCACCGAGGACGGGACGTCCTGCCCGTTCGGCCCCGACCCGGCCACCGCCCCGCGGCGCCTCGCCCGCTTCCTCGACGGCCTGCGGGACCGCCCGCTGCACACGGCCGACGGCCGTACGCTCACCGCCGCGCTCGGCTGGGGCGCCGTCCTGAACGCGCTCGCCGACGGCCACCAGTCCTGGTCCGGGGTGCGCGAGGCCCTCGAACCGGCCGTCACCCGGGGCGAGGGCGAGGGGCTGCTCGCCCTCGCCGACAGCGTCGACGGCCGTGGCGAGGACGGCCGCTACCAGACCGTGGCCGACGCCTTCGCCGCCATCTCCTGCGCGGACGGCCCGCCGCCGCCCACCGAGGCGGAACTGGGCCCGGCCCTCGCCGAACTCGCCGCCCGCGCCCCGCTGACCAGCGGGCACGACCCCGCGGGCACCCTGCTCGCCCCGGACTGCCGCGCCTGGCCGTACCGCTCGCCCGAGTCGCCGCAGCCCGTCCGGGCACCGGGCAGCGCGCCGGTCCTGGTGATCGGCTCCACCGGCGACCCGGTCACCCCGTACGCCTGGGCGCAGCGGCTCGCCGCGGGGCTGGAGCAGGGCGTGCTGCTCACCCGGGAGGGCGACGGGCACATGGCCTACTACCGGAGCAGCTGTGTCCGGGACGCGGTGGCCGCCTACCTGGTGGAGGGGCGGCTGCCGGCACCGGGCACGTACTGCGCGACCGACTGAGCACGACGGAGGGGGCGTGCCGCGCGAACGCGGCACGCCCCCTCCGGGGTCGACGGTCAGGAGGTGGGGGCCGTCAGGTCGTAGAAGCTGGTCGAGCCGATGGTCCTCGCGGTGAAGTGGGCGCTCACCCAGGACTCGATCCGGGCGGACTCGCTCTGCTGCCCGCCTTCGCCGCCGCCCGCGCCGCCGAAGCCGCGGCGGGAGCCGCCCGCTCCGATGAACCAGTGCACCTTGCCCTCCTGGACGTACGCCCGGAAGCCGGCCAGGGTCAGCGAGGGGTCGGTGCCGTTGAAGCCGCCGAGGGCCATCACCGGTTCGCCGGTGGCGAGTTGGTAGCCGGCGGCGGTCTGCGAGCCGATCGTGGCGGCGGCCCAGGTGTAGTGGTCGGCGTTCTCCTCGAGCATGGCGGCGACCTCGTCGGTCACCTTGGGGCCGTCGAGCAGGCCGCCCATGCCGCCGGGCGGCGGGCCACCGGCCGTGGCGTCGCCGGGGAGCCCGCCGGTGGTCCCGGAGTCCTGCGCGCCGGGAGCGCCGTCGGTGCCGGAGCCGTTGTCCGTGCCGCTGCCGGGGAGGCCCTGGCCGCCGGGGAACGTCCCGCCCGGGAAGCCCTGCCGGCCGCCCTGGCCGTCCCGACCGCCCCGGCCCTCCTGGCCCGCCTGTCCGTCCTGGCCCGCACCGAACCAGCGGCCGTTGCCGTTGCCGCCGCCCGGGAAGCTCCTGCCGCCCTTGCGTCCCGTGCCGCCCGGCCCGGACCCGCCCTCCACGCCGGGACCGGCGGTCACGATCGAGCCGGTGTGCGGGGTGTTCACGGTGTCCACCGCGTACGCGGCCGGACCGCCGAGCGCCGCCGCCACGCCCACCAGGCCCGCCACCGAGGCGATCCGCGCGCCGGCCCGCCCGGAGAGCCGCCCGGCCGCCGACCCGGCGACCGCCGACCCGGAGACCAGGGGCCCGGCGGCCAGCGCGGCCGCCGCGAGCAGTCCGCCGACCAGCACCGCCCAGCGCAGCCACGGCACGAAGTCCGGGCTGCGGCCGAGCAGCACGAACGCCCAGACCGCCGTCACCGCGAGCGTTCCGGCCAGCACCAGCGCCCAGGGCAGCCGGTGCCGGGCCCGCCACAGGCCGTCCGCACCCATGCCGACCAGCGCCGCGACGGCCGGGGCCAGCGCCACCGTGTAGTACTGGTGGAAGATCCCGGACATGAAGCTGAAGATCAGCGCGGTGGAGAGCAGCCAGCCGCCCCAGACCAGGAAGGCCGCGCGGGCGGTGTCGGTGCGGGCGTAGCGGCGGGTCGCCCAGAGGGCGGCCACCAGCAGGATCAGCGCGGCCGGCAGCAGCCAGGCGATCTGGCCGCCGATGTCGGTGCCGAACATCCGGGTCAGCCCGGTCTCGCCCCAGCCTCGGCCGCCGCCGGGCGCACCGCCGGGCACCGCGCCGCCGGGCAGGTCGAGCCCGGCGGGCATCCGGGCGCCGCCGCCCACGCTGCCGGTCTCGTTGCCGTTGATCCGGCCGAGGCCGTTGTAGCCGAAGGTGAGCGAGAGGAAGCTGTTGTCCTGCGAACCGCCGACGTACGGGCGGGCCGAGGCGGGCAGCAGCTCGACGATCGCGACCCACCAGCCGCCGGCCACGACCATCGCCGCGCCCGCGAGCAGCAGCTGCCGCACCCGCCGCCACAGGCCGGTGGGCGCGACGACCAGGTAGATCACCGCGAAGGCGGGCAGCACCAGGAAGGCCTGGAGGGTCTTGGTGAGGAAGGCGAGGCCGAACATCACCCCGGTGAACACCAGCCACCGGGTGCCCGCCGCCTCGACCGCCCGCAGCAGCCCGTACGCGGCCAGCGTCAGCAGCAGCACCAGCAGCGCGTCCGGATTGTTGAAGCGGAACATCAGCGCCGCGACCGGGGTGAGGGCCAGCGCGGCGCCCGCCAGCAGGCCGCCGAGCGGGGAGAAGCGGCGGCGCACCGTCGCGTACAGCACGCCGGCGGTGGCCGCTCCCATCAGCGCCTGCGGGACCAGCACCGACCAGGAGGAGAGGCCGAAGATCCGCGCCGAGAGCGCCATCGGCCACAGCGCGGCCGGGGGCTTGTCGACGGTGATGAAGTTCGCCGCGTCCGAGGAGCCGAAGAAGAAGGCCTTCCAGCTCTGCGAGCCGGCCTGCACGGCGGCCGAGTAGAAGGAGTTGGCCCAGCCGGAGGCGCTCAGGCCCCACAGGTAGAGGACGGTGGTCGCGGCCAGGAGCGCCAGCAGGGCCGGGCGCACCCAGCGCGGGTCGTCCGCGCGCCCGCGCCAGGCGCGGGCCGGGAGGGTGCGCAGCCGGCCGGACCAGGAGGCCGGCCCCTCGGGGCCGGCCGGCGGCAGGGGCTGCTCGGGGAAGAGCGGTGCCGGCTCTGGTCGCGGCACCTCCGGCGGCGGGAAGTTCGCGGCCTCGGGCCACGGTTCGCCGGCCGGAGGGGAGTAGCTGCTCGTGGTCATGCGCCATACGGTCGGTGGCGCGGCTGAGAGGACCGTGAGACGGGGCTGTGAGACGCGTGTGATCCGGAACGTCAGGCGGATGGCGGCATGGTGATGTGCTTGCCCAGCCACTCCAGGGCCGGGGGGATCTCCCGGGTCCAGGTGTGGAAGTTGTGGCCGGCGGTGTCCAGGGTGATGGTGGACATGTTGGTCGGGGCCTTGAAGGCGGCGACCATGGCCTTGGTCTCGTCGTAGTTGTTCTCGTCGTACGCGGTGGTCAGCAGCAGCGAGACGGGGGCCGGCGCCTGGTTCTTCAGCCGCCACAGCAGGTCGTTCTCCTGCTTCAGCCGGTCGTTGCCGCCGAACAGGTCGCCGGTGGTCGGGTCGTGGGCGGCGCTGTAGTAGCCGGAGAGGGCGACCGCCGCGCGGTAGGAGTCGGGCTTGCGCATCGCGAACTTGAGCGCGCAGTAGCCGCCGGTGGAGTTGCCGAGCACCGCCCGGTTGGCCGGGTCGGTGCCGATCCGGTAGGTGGTGGCGAGGGCCTTGGGCAGGTCGGCGGTGAAGAAGGTCTCCACCTGGGGGCCGTTGGGCACGTCCACGCACTCGGTGTCCCGGTCGCCGACCAGGGTCGGGCGGGTCATCACCAGGACGGTCGGCGGCAGCTTCTTCTGCTCGATCGCGTTCAGCGTGGACGCCGGGTACTGCATCAGCGAGATCAGCTTCTCCGGGGTGCCCGGGTAGCCGGTGAGGACCAGGGCCATCGGGAAGCGCTGCTTGGCGTAGTCCGGCTGGAAGTACTGCGGCGGCAGGTAGACGTACGCCTCGGTGCTCAGACCGCTGCCGGCTCCTCTGACGTCGACCTTCTGGATCAGGCCGGAGCGCTCCGGGTCCGAGCCCTGGGAGGAGTAGAACTTCTGCTCGCCGGTGACGGCCACCCCGGAGGCGTTGGGCTGGTGGTCGACCACCGTGCCGAGTCCGCCGCTGGTGCCGAGCAGGTCGGTCCAGGAGCTGTAGAAGCCGAAGTAGCTGTTGGCGATCAGGCCCATCGCGGCCAGGACGGACACCTGGGTGGCGAGGAACGCGCCGATCCGGCCCAGCCACGCCTTCCATCCCTTCCCGCCGAACCGCGGCCAGAGCCACATGGTGGCGGCGAAGACGGCGATCGCGAGGACGGAGGCGATGATCTGGAGCGGGAGTCCGGTGAGACTGAGCACGGGCCCGATCGTAGTTGACCTCCGCGGACGCTTCGGGAGGGGCCCTTCCGATGATCGTCCGATCACTTCAATCGGGTTGACCGTGATGGTTCGTGCTCGGCACCATGTCGCCCGACGCGTACGGGGAGTGCGCCGGTGATGACGGTGGGGTGGGTTGTGAAGTCGGTGCGGTTCGCGGGGTCTTCGGGCCGGGCGGGTCTGGCGGTCGGCGGTGTGCTGCTGCTCGCGGCCTGCTCGGGCGGGAGCGGGAGCGGGAGCGGGGGCGGGGGCGGGACGGCGGCGCCGAGCGCTTCGGCGACGGCCCTGCCGAGCGCCTCGGCGACGCCGTTCGGCACGACGCTCGCCCAGTCACTGGAGCCGGTCGGTGCCGGGCTGGCGAAGGTGGCCGCGGCGACGACCATGAAGGACGTCGAGACCGCGCTCGCCGTCACCGAGTCCAACGCCGACCGCGCCGTCCGGGGCCTGACGGCCGCCGCCGCGCCGGACGGGGCCGACACGGCGCGCACCGAGCTGCTGGCAGGCCTGAACGCGCTCTCCTCCGAGGCGCTGACGATCCGCACCGACCTCAACCGCAAGAAGTACTGCACCGCCGGCGCCGTCCAGGGGCTGGTGGCCGTTCCCGCCGCGCTCGCCAAGCTGGCGACGGCCGGCCAGCAGGTCGCGTTCGCCGCTCCGCAGCTGCCCAAGCCGCAGCCCCAGCCGCGGGCCCTGGAGAACGGCTCCCTGGTCCGCGACGGCGGGAACCACGGCAAGGGGGAGCTGGTCTTCGACAACAACGGCGCGGCGGACGTCGTCGTCTCGGTCGTCCAGGACGGCCAGTCCGTGGCCTCGGTGTACGTGGTCAAGGGGCAGAAGGCCGGCGTCGACGGCATCAAGGCGGGTTCGTACGACTTCCACTACACCACCGGGGTGGACTGGGACGCCGAGGCGAAGCAGTTCACCCAGGACTGCCGGTTCGTCAAGGTGGGGGAGAAGCACGAGTTCGAGCCGTCCGGAACGGTCTGGACGGTCACGGCCAACTCGCCGCAGGGCAACGCCAAGACCAACTCGCTGACCGCGGGAGCCGCCCCGCAGCCGTAGCCGTAACGGGCATACCGGGACGGGTCGTTGCCCTCGGGTGGCACGACCCGTGCCGGTCAGTGGCGAGTTCGGTCACAACGGTTGACCTCCTTGAAGTGACCATGGCACTTTCGAGCGGCGCGGGCCTCGACGACCAGTCGTGCGCCCCGCGATCCCCCACAAGGAGAGCCATGTTCAAGAGATTTGTCGCGGTGGCCGGTACGAGTGCCGTCGTCGCGGGCGGGCTGGCCTTCGCCGCCGCCCCCGCGCAGGCCGTTCAGGCGGCCGACCTGAACGCCACCATCGCCCTGAGCAACTGCTCGGCCTCGCTGGTCCGTTACCCCACCTCCGTGGACGGCGACCGCGCGCTGATGCTCACCAACGGGCACTGCCTGCCGACGATGCCCCCGGCCGGCCAGGTCATCCAGAACACCACCGCCAGCCGCAGCGGAACCCTGCTGAACGGCGCGGGCAGCAGCCTGGGCACCGTCCAGGCCGACAAGCTGCTCTACGCGACGATGACCGGCACCGACGTCGCGCTCTACCAGCTCACCGACACCTACGGGTCGATCGGCTCCAAGTACGGCGTCACCGCGCTGACCATCAGCGACTCGCACCCGACCGACGGTGCGTCGATGTACATACCCTCGTCGTACTGGAAGCAGGTCTGGAACTGCTCCGTCAACGGCTTCGTGCCGACCCTGCGCGAGGACGAGTGGACCTGGCACGACTCGCTGCGCTACAGCTCCGGTTGCAACACCACGCACGGCACCTCCGGTTCGCCGATCGTCGAGACCGCCAGCGGGCGGATCATCGGCATCAACAACACCGGCAACGACGACGGCGCCATGTGCACCCTCAACAACCCGTGCGAGGTGGCCGCCGACGGCACCACCAAGGCCTACAAGGGCCAGAGCTACGGTGAGCAGACGTACTGGTTCACCACCTGCCTGAACTCCGCCCGGGCCATCGACCTCAACGTCTCCGGCTGCCTGCTCACCAAGCCGGCCGGCAGCGGTGCCGTCACCGTCACCAACCCGGGCAACCAGTCCACCACCGTCGGCGGCGCGGTCAACCTCCAGATCAACGCCTCCGGCGGCACCGCCCCGCTGTCCTACGCCGCGACCGGCCTGCCCGCCGGGCTGTCGATCAACTCCTCCACCGGCGTCATCGCGGGCACCGTCTCCGCCGCGGGCAGCTCCAACGTGACCGTCACCGTGACGGACGCCGCGGGCAAGTCGGCCTCCACCTCCTTCAGCTGGGCGGTCTCCACCGGTGGCGGCGGCTGCACCCCGGCCCAGCTGCTGGGCAACGCCGGCTTCGAGACCGGCAGCGCCACCCCGTGGACGTCGTCCAGCGGCGTGGTGGACAACAGCTCCTCCCAGGCGGCCCACGGCGGCTCCTGGAAGGCGTGGATGAACGGCTACGGCTCCACCCACTCGGACTCGCTGTCCCAGGCGGTGAGCATCCCGGCGGGCTGCAAGGCGACGCTGAGCTTCTGGCTGCACATCGACACCGCCGAGTCGGGCAGCACCGCGTACGACAAGCTGACCGTGTCGGCGAACGGCACCACGCTGAAGACCTACTCCAACGTGGACGCCGCGGCCGGCTACCAGCAGCGCACCTTCGACCTGTCGGCCTACGCGGGCCAGACGGTCACCGTGAAGTTCGCCGGGACCGAGGACGCCTCGCTCCAGACCAGCTTCGTGATCGACGACACCGCCGTCCAGACCGGCTGAGCCGGTGACCAGTGCCGCGCGGTCCGTCATCCCGGGCCGCGCGGCCTGCGGCCGCCAACTCTCTTAGGCTGCGGCACACTTGGCCGGCCGGCTCGGGCCCGGCCGTATGCTGGCCGGATGATCAAGCCCATTGAGCTGGTGATATTCGACTGCGACGGCGTCCTGGTGGACAGCGAGGTGATCGCCGTCCGGGTGCTGGTGCGGCTGGGGGAGGAGTACGGCTGGCCGCTGACCGAGGCGGAGGCGATCGAGCGCTTCGTCGGGCGGTCCGAGGCGGTCAACAACGCGCTGGTCGCCGAGCGGCTCGGGGCGGAGGTGGCGGCCGTGTGGGGCAAGCGCTTCGTCGAGCTGCACACCGAGGCGGTCGACGCCGGGCTGACCCCCGTGGACGGCCTGCCGGAGGCGCTGGCCGCGATCACCCTGCCCACCTGCGTGGCCTCCAGCGGCACGCACGAGAAGATGCGCCACACCCTGGGCCGCACCGGCCTCCACGACCGCTTCGCCGGGCGGATCTTCAGCGCCACCGAGGTCGGACGCGGCAAGCCCGCGCCCGACCTCTTCCTGCACGCCGCGCGCTCGATGGGCGTCGACCCGGCCGCCTGCGTGGTGGTCGAGGACAGCCGGCCCGGCGTCGAGGCCGCCCGCGCCGCCGGGATGCGCGCGCTCGGCTACGCGGGCGGCGTCACGGCCGCGGAGCGGCTGGCCGGGCCGGGCACCGTGGTCTTCCACGACATGCGGGAGCTGCCCGGGCTGATCGCCGCGGGCTCGGTTCACCAGGGGTAGGTGCCGCCCTCCGGCTGGAAGAACGACCCGCTCGCCCCGGCCGCCGCCTCGCTGCTCGCGCGCAGCGCCGAGTTCCGGGAGCTGTGGGCACGGCAGGACGTCGAGGTCCGCCGATCGACGACGGAGCGGATCGTCCACCCGGTGGTCGGCCCGCTCGACCTCGACTGCGAGGCCTTGCACGACCCGCAGCGGGACCAGTGGACGATCTTCTACGCCGGGGCCCCCGGCACGCCCTCGCACTCGGCGCTGCGGCTGTCGAAGGTGGTGGGCGGTCAGGACCTCGCGGTGCGGGGCTGACGCGAGGGGTGGGGCGGTCGGCGCCAATTCGGTTGCCGGGCCCGGCCGTCCGGTGGCAGGGTCGGGCACCATGGCCGCCTCCCGCAAGCTGCACCCCGACGAACTGGACATCGACGAGGCGCTGGTGCGCCGGATGGTCGCCGAGCGGTTCCCGCAGTGGGCCGGCCTGCCGGTCGAGCCGGTGGAGCCGGCCGGGACCAGCAACGCGATGTACCGGCTCGGGGCGGAGCTGGTGGTACGCATTCCGCGGATCCCCGGGGTGGTCGAGGAGATCGCCAAGGAGGACGTCTGGCTGCGGCGCCTGGCCCCGCGGCTGCCCGTCCCGGTGCCGGTCCCGCTGGCCGTGGGCGGACCGGTCGACGGCTGCCCCTGGCCCTGGTCGGTGCTGCGCTGGCTCGACGGCACCACCCCGGACGCCGGGCGGCTCGCCGAACCCGGCCTGCTGGCCCGGGACTTGGCCGGCTTCGTGACCGCCGTCCGTCGGATCGACCCGACCGGCGCCCCCGCCGCCTACCGCAGCGAGTCGCTGGCGTCGCGGGACGCCGCGACCAGGACCGCGATCGCGGCGGTGCCGGATCTGGTCGACGCCGCCGCCGTGACCGCCGCCTGGGAGCACGCCCTCGGCGCCCCCGCCCCCGCCGGCCCCGCGGTCTGGATCCACGGGGACCTGCAGCCGGGCAACCTGCTGGTCTCCCCGGACGGCCGGCTGAGCGCCGTCATCGACTTCGGCTGCGCGGGCCTGGGCGAACCGGCCGTCGACCTGATCCCCGCCTGGTACGTCCTGCCCGCCCCCGCCCGCACTGCCTTCCGTACGGACGTCGCCGACGACGACGCGATGTGGGACAGGGCCCGCGGCTGGGCCCTGTCCATCGCCCTGCTGGAGGTGGCCTACTACCGGGACAGCGACCCGAGGATGACCGCCATCGCCCGCCACGTCATCGCCGAGGTCCTGGCCGACCACGCGTAGGCGGACGCGGGGGCGGCGGCCGTCACCGGTTCAGTAGACCCACAGGGCGCCGGACTGGCCCTTGTACTCCCACTGCTGGGCGTTGGCCCCGTTCGCGGTGGAGGAGTTGGTGATCTCCAGGACCTTTCCGCTGTGGTTCTGGAGCTTGTACCGGTTCATGCCGCCGCCGGACCGGACCTGGATCAGCTTCCACTTCGCGCCGTTCTGGCCGTTGCACGTCCACTGCTGGGCCGCGGCGCCGTTCGCCGTGGAGGAGTTCTCGATCTCCAGGCACTTGCCGCTGTGGACGTTCACGACGTTGTAGAAGCCGTCGCCCGCGGACTGCCACTGCCACTTCGAGCCGGCCTGGCCCTTGCACTCCCACTGCTGGGCCCGGGCGCCGTTCGCGGTGGAGGAGTTGGTGATCTCCAGGCACTTGCCGCTGTCGTTCGGGAACTCGAACGTGGCCGAGAGGCCGGCGTGCGAGTCGGCGAAGGCCTGGCCGCCGGCGAGGCCGGTGAGGGCGAGCGCCAGGGTGGCGACGCCGATGCCGACGGCGGAGCGCCGGGTGCTGCGGAGTCCGTTGCTGGACATGGATGGTCCCCCTTCGAGGGTCTCGGTTGGTCGCGTCCGCCACTCGGTCCCCCGTGTCGGACGCACCATCAGCTTGCCGATCCAGCCCGGTGGTTGTCGTTAGCATGCGGTCCACTGCCGCTTGGTTCAGAGTCCACCCCCGGCCGCCGCGGCGCCGTGGCGGAAGTCGCGGGGCGGCAGCCCGTACGCGCCGCGGAAGGCGCGGCTGAAGTCGGCGGCGCGGGGGAACCCGCAGCGGGCCGCGATGGCGTGGACGGGGGTGGTGGCCAGGGCCGGGTCGGCGAGGTCGCGGCGGGCCCGTTCGAGGCGCTGGCGGCGGATCCAGGCGGCGACGGTCTCCTCCTCGTTCTCGAAGAGGCGGTGCAGGTAGCTGACCGAGATGTGGTGCGCGACGGCGACCGCGCCCGGGGTGAGGTCGGGCTCGTGCAGGTGGGCTCGGATGAAGGCCCGGATGCGCTGGACCAGCGCCCGGCGCCGGGTCTCCGGCGGTACGGCGTCCTCGGCGTCGAGCTGGTGGGCGAGCAGCGCCGCGACCAGGTCGAGGGCCGCGGCGCCCAGCCGGGGCGCGTCGCCGGCCCGGTAGGCGCGGGTGTCGGCGGTGATGCCGTCGAGTAGTCGGACGAGCAGGGCGCCCACTCCTTGGCCCCCGGGCATCCGGCGGGCGATCAGCTCGGTCACCTGGTCCGGTGGCAGCGGCACCGCCTGCCGGGGAACGGTCAGCCAGGCCCCGCGGATCGGCCGGCGCGGGTCGTCGGTGCTCACCCGGAGGGAGACGGGCCGGACGCTGTCGTACATCACCAGGTCCCGCGGGCGCCACGCGCCGTGGCCGTCGGACCGGGCCGCGGGCCCGGCGCCGGGGAACGGGAGCGAGAGGAGGTAGAACTCCGGGTCGGACGAGCGGATCAGGCGCGCCGGCCGGCGTACGGTGATCGGCGGGCTCTCCATGGTCCAGAGGTGCAGCTCGCCGAGCGTCAGGATGCGCAGTTCCGCCCGGAAGTCGACGGCGTGTCCGGTGCTGGCCTCGAACGGGGCGCTCTTCTCGGCGAGTCGGTGCCGCCAGTACTCCAGGCGGTCCGGCGGTGCCACGTCCTCGGTCCGGTACACCGTCTCGTCCAGCATGCTGGCCCTCCCCGACTCGCGCTTCCGGTGGGGCATTGTCACATTGCGGACGGTCGCCGTTTCAGGATGCCCCCCGGGGCACCCGGTGCTGCCACTCCCGGGCGAACACCACCGATCCCGCCTCCAGTGCCCGCAGTTGGACGACGCTGATGAAGTTCCCGGCGTCGCAGCGCAGTTGGGTGCGGGTCTGGACGGTGACGTCCCAGCCGATGTCGGGGCGCTCCAGCCGGACGGTGTGGTCGGTGCGGGCCTGGGCGCTGAGCGGGGCGCCGGTGAGCACCCGGTAGGCGGTGACGGTGTGTTCGTCGCGGACCAGGCCGTCGGGGTGGGTGCGGGTGCCGTCGGTGGCGGGGGACAGTTCGGTGCGCCACTCGCCGCGGCCGATGTCGTGCACGGTGAGGTGTTCGGGCCGGGCGGTGAGCGGTTCGGTGAGGTGGACGTCGAGCGGTTCGGGCAGCGCCGGGGCTTCGAAGGTGACGGGCGGGGCGCCGACGTCGGCGGCGAGGTGGCGCACCGGCAGGCTGAGGGTGGAGCGGGACGGGTCGACGCCGTACCCGGTGTCCTCGGCCGGGGGCCACACCCAGGGCCAGTAGACCGAGGAGAGGGCGAGCCGCAGCCGGTGCCCGGCGGGGAAGGTCCAGGCGCAGGCCGCGAGCTCGACCTCGGCGTCCGGCCCCTTGGCGACCCGGATGCCCCGGGTGACCAGCTCCGAGGTGCCGTCCGGGCCGACCGCGCACAGCCGCACCGTCACCTGGACGGGTGCCCCGTCCTCGCGCAGCCGCAGCCGTACGGTCGGGGTGCCGAGCACTTCGACCGGTTCGGGCAGCGGCTGGGAGTCGAAGCAGACCGAGCGGCCGTCCTCCTCGCGCTGGTCCGGCGGCCGGTCGGCGGGGCGGCCGTGCGGGACGTAGGCGCCGGCGTTGAGGCCGGTGTGCTGCGGGGAGCGGACCCGGACGTGGCGCTCGTCGGAGGTGGTGCCGGCGGTGCGCAGCGGCCCGTCCAGGCCGTAGTGGATCTCCCGGACGTCGGGGGAGGGCCAGGCCTCGTCCCCGGTCCATCGGGTGGCGAGCCAGGTGCGCAGGGCGGGTTCCTTGAGGGCGCCGGTGTCGATGCCGCGCAGCCAGTGGTCCCACCAGCGCAGGGTGTCGGGCAGGGCGGCCTCGGGCAGGCCGTGCGGCCAGGGGCCGATCAGGGCGCGCGCGGTGGGGGACTCGGCGAGCAGCCGCAGCACGAAGGAGCAGGACGGGTCGCCCCAGCCGGCCACGGCGAGGGCGGGCACGGAGATCGGGACGGTGCTCTCGCCGGCCGTGAGCCAGTCGTCGACGGGCGGCTGCAGCGATTCCAGCCGGGCCAGCCAGGCGGTCCGCCAGGCGTCGCCGACGTGTCGGGGGTCCGGTGGCAGGGCGGCGTCGGCGACCAGGGCGGTGAGCCGGGTGTGCAGGTCGGCGGCGAGGACGGCCCCGCCGAGCCGGTGGCCGTTCTCGGGGCAGGCGGTGACCACGGCGCCGACGGTCTCGGGGGTGCGGGCGGCGAGCCGCAGGGCGGTGGTGCCGGCGGTGCCGGTGCCGAGCAGGCCGAGTCGGCCGTTGCACCAGGGGCGGCGGGCGAGCCAGTCGACCACGGCGGCGCCGTCGGCCAGCTCCTGTGCGCCGCCGGGCTCGCCGGGGGTGCCCTCGGAGTTGCCGTGCCCGCGGGTGTCGACCCGGACGGAGGTGTAGCCGTGGCCCGCGTACCAGGGGTGGCGGCGGGCGTCCTCGGCGGCGGTCCGGTCGGTGAGGCGGCCGCCGGAGTACTCCAGCAGCGCGGGGCCGGGTTCGTCGCCGACCGGCCGCCACAGCCGGGCGGCCAGCCGGGTGCCGTCGGGCAGCGGGACGCGCAGGTCCTCGCGGGTGGTGTGGAAGGGGTACGACGGCATGGCCGCTCCCATCGGTCCCGGGCGTCGGCGGTGCGACGGTTCGGTACTCCGACAGTAGGGGAGGGAGCGGACCTTTTCCTGGTGAGAGGAGTCGGGTGGGAGGGGCCCGGTGGGAGGCCCCTCCCACCGGGGGCCTCCCACCGGGCGCGGCCGGTCAGGCCTTGCTCAGCCAGGCGGTGGCGTTGAGGGCGAGGGCGGCGTCGGTGCCCGCCGGGTCGTCCCAGCCGTTGTACAGGGTGTTGCCGGACTGGCCGGTGCCGTCGTCGATGGGGGAGCTGTCGCCCCAGATCGCGACCCGGCCGGTGCCGAAGGTGCTGGTGACGAAGAACGCGCCGGTGTTGCCGCTGTAGCCGGTCCGGTAGACCAGGCCCTTGACGTTCGGGTTGTCGGCGGGCTTGAGGGTGAAGGTGGTGCCGTTGCGCAGGATCGAGCCCGTGACGGTGCCGAAGGGGCCGTGCAGCACCGGGTCGGTCGGCGCGTCGGCGGCGCGCGGGTTGTCGGTGGTGATGTTGAGCAGGTCGACGGAGAAGCCGAAGGGGTCGTTGTTGTTCACCCCGTTGTTGGTCAGCAGGTCGTTGATGATCTTCGGGGAGTCCCAGCCGTCGTTGTTGCGGTCGCTGTTGATGTGGTCGGAGACCAGGAAGAGCCCGCCGCCGTTCTTCACGAAGTTCATGATCGCGGTCTTCTCGCTCGCGGAGAACCGGGTGTTGGGCTCCGGGATCACGAAGGTGTCGAAGTTGGCGAGGTCGAGCGCGGCGCCGGTGCCGTAGCTGATGGTGGAGCCGGCCGGGAGGGTCTTCAGGCTGTACTGGCCGGTCCTCTGGAGGGCGACGCCCCAGGCGGACAGGGCGCCGGTCCAGCTCTTCTCGGTGGCGGGGGAGGCGTTCTGGGCCAGCGGGTCGGGCTGGCTGGTGCTGATGATCCAGTCGGCGTTGCCCGCGGTCTCGGCCTTGCTGTTGTCGAACAGCACCCGGTGCGGGGTGGCGCTGACCGCGGCGGAGCGGGTGGTGCTCCCGGCAGTGGCCGCGGCGGCGGCGGTGGCGGCGGGGGTGGTGAGACCGGCCGCGAGCAGCGCCGTTCCGGCGAGGGCCGCGACGGTTCGAATGCGGATCGTCATGTGCCGTTCCTCCGTGGGGAGTTGAGGGGGGCGGTGCTCGGTTTTCGCGCGTAGAACGGGAGTATCCGCGCGTAGAGCGCGGGGTGAAAGCCCTCCGGGGTTACGAAGCCCTGTACGTGTCGTGACGATCTTCGGGAGGGGGGAGGGAGGGCGGGGAGGCTGATCCGTAATTGCGCATGACTTGCAACTGCGGACATCCAGGCGGAAAGATGGCCCAGCTTCGACCACCCGACCGGAAGGACACCGCGATGACCGCCCCCCGTTGGCGCGACCGGCTCACCCGTGAGGAGTGGATCCGCCTGGCCGGAATGGGCGGCTTCATCCTCGCGCTGCACGTCGTCGGCTGGTTCACCCTGCTGGCCCTCGTCGAGCCCGAGCACTACGAGGTCGGCGGCAAGGTGTTCGGCGCCGGCATGGGGCTGACCGCCTACACCCTCGGCATGCGGCACGCCTTCGACGCGGACCACATCGCCGCCATCGACAACACCACCCGCAAGCTGATGGGCCAGGGCAAGCGGCCGCTGTCGGTCGGCTTCTGGTTCTCGCTCGGACACTCGTCGATCGTCTTCGGCCTCTGCGCGCTGCTGGCCCTCGGCATCCGCTCGCTGGCCGGCCAGGTGGAGTCCGACGACTCGGCGCTGCACGAGATGACCGGCCTGATCGGCGTCACCGTCTCCGGCACCTTCCTGCTGCTGCTCGGCCTGATCAACCTGGGCGCCTTCAACGGCATCCTCAAGGTCTTCCGCCGGATGCGCCGGGGCGACTACGACGAGGCGGAGCTGGAACGCCAGCTGGAGCGGCGCGGGCTGATGAACCGCATCCTCGGCCGGGTCACCAGGGCCGTCACCAAGCCCTGGCACATGTACCCGGTGGGCCTGCTGTTCGGCCTGGGCTTCGACACCGCCACCGAGGTGTCCCTGCTGGTGCTGGCCGGCGGCGCGGCGGCGTTCTCGCTGCCCTGGTACGCGCTGCTCACCCTGCCGATCCTGTTCGCGGCCGGAATGAGCCTGCTGGACACCATCGACGGCTCGTTCATGAACTTCGCGTACGAGTGGGCCTTCTCCAAGCCGGTCCGCAAGATCTACTACAACCTGACCGTCACCGGGCTGTCGGTGCTGGTCGCGCTGGTGATCGGCTCGATCGAGCTGATCGGCCTGCTCGGCGAGAAGCTGGACGTCACCAGCGGTCCGGTCGCCTGGATCGGCGAGCTGGACCTCAACTTCGTCGGCTACGCGATCGTCGGGCTGTTCGTGCTGACCTGGGCGGCGGCGATCGCCTTCTGGAAGTTCGGCAACGTCGAGGAGAAGTGGTCGGCCGGCCTGGCCGCCGGTTCCGCCGCGACCGCCGGCTCCACTCCCGCGAAGTCCGAGTAGCGCGGGTGTGAGTACCGAGGGCCGGTGACCGGGGTCTGGTCACCGGCCCTCGGGGCTTCGTGGGTGGTGCTACTTCAGCGCGGCCAGCACGGCCTGCGCCATCACCTGCTCGCCGGTCGCGTTGGGGTGGAACGGCACGGCGGGCGAGCCGGGCAGCGCGCCCTCGATCCAGCGGTCGTCCGAGCAGACGTCGTGCCCGACGGTCGGCGTCGCGGTGTCCACGTAGGTCGCGCCGTTCGCGGCCGCGGTGGACTTCATCGCGGCGTTCAGCTTGTCGAGCACGCCGTGCATGTACTCGACGTCGCCGGGCGTCACCGGCTGGCGCAGGACGCACTTCGAGCCGTCGGCGGGCAGCACGGACGGGTAGCCGACCAGCAGCACCCTGGCCCCGGGTGCCTTGGCGTGGACGCGCTTGATGGTGTCGGCCAGCTGCGGGGCGATGGTGGTGCGGATCCGCTCGGCCAGGTCGTCGGTGCCGTACTGCCAGGACAGGGTGCGCCAGTCCCAGTAGCCGTGGTGGTAGACGTCCTTGCAGGGCGTGCCGAGCGGGTTGACGACGGCGCCGGCGATGCAGGTGGCGACCAGCTCGCCGAGGCCGAGGTCGCTGGCCGCGAGGTCGTTGCCGCCGATCCCGAGGGTGACCAGGTCGGTGTCGGCGGTCACCGCGTCCAGCTGCGGGTCGTTGACCCTGATGAAGGCGTCGTACTGGGGCTGCGTCATCGCCTTGATCTTGGCGGCGGAGCAGGTGACGTCCGTGTACGTGCCGGCCTTGAGGGCGGCGGCGACGAGGTGCCCGTAGTTGCGGTCGGAGCGCAGGCACAGGCCGGCCGACTGGTCCGGCACACCGGCGCCGGCGGCGTAGGAGTCGCCGAGCGCCACGTAGTGCTTCGGTGCCGCGGTGGCGGCCTGGGCGGTGGTGGACGTGAGCGCGAGCGCGGCGCCGAGGGCGACGGCGGCGAGCGCGGTGGAATTCCGGAGGTGCCGGGATTTCCGGGCAGGGCGGAGCACGGTTCCTCCTGGGGGAGAGAAACGACGGGTGGGGGTCGTGCCGAGCCGGGCCACAGCTACTCGCAGGTAAGTTACTGCCAGGTTTCCCCGGCGTCCATGGTTTGCGCGGAAATTGCCGGTATTCCGGCAGACGTGCCCGGGGTGCATTTCGCATTTCGCTCCGCCCGGTATCGGAAATGTGTCGACGGCATTTCCGAGACGCCCCGGAGCGGAATTCGCGCGGACGGTTGTCACCCGCCGGTTGACCGGGCGCCGCCGCACACCGCAGTATCGGGCGCACAGCCGCGGCGCGTCCCGGACACGCCGCCACCGCGAGCCGCGACGGAGGACTGCGCATGGCCCTGGACGCCGACGTCATCGTCATCGGAGCGGGCCTCGCGGGCCTCGCCGCCACCGCCGAACTCGCCGACGCCGGACGGAAGGTGATCCTCCTCGACCAGGAGCCCGCCGCCTCCTTCGGCGGCCAGGCGCACTGGTCCTTCGGCGGCCTCTTCCTGGTCGACTCGCCCGAACAGCGCCGGATGCGGATCCGCGACTCGCACGCCCTCGCCCACCAGGACTGGCTCGGCACGGCCGGCTTCGACCGGCCCGAGGACGCCTGGCCGCGCCGCTGGGCCGAGGCGTACGTGGACTTCGCGGCGGGCGAGAAGCGAGCCTGGCTGCACGGCATGGGCGTGCGGTTCTTCCCGGTGGTCGGCTGGGCCGAACGCGGCGGCTTCCTCGCCGACGGGCCCGGCAATTCGGTGCCGCGTTTCCACATCACCTGGGGCACCGGGCCGGGGCTGCTGGCGCCCTTCGTCCGGCGGGTCCGCGCCGCCGCCGCGCGCGGCCTGGTGGACCTGCGCTTCCGGCACCGGGTCACCGGGCTGTCCGCCACCGCGGGCGCCGTCGACACCGTCACCGGCGAGGTGCTGGTGCCGAGCCCGGCGGGCCGGGGCGAGGCCAGCTCGCGCGAGGTGGCCGGGGGCTTCGAGCTGCGCGCCCAGGCCGTGATCGTCACCTCCGGGGGCATCGGCGGCAACCACGACCTGGTCCGCAAGGCCTGGCCGGCCCGGCTCGGCACCCCGCCCGCCCGGCTGCTCTCCGGCGTGCCCGCGCACGTGGACGGACTGATGCTGGAGGTCGCCGCCCGGGCCGGGGCCAGCCTGATCAACGGCGACCGGATGTGGCACTACACCGAGGGCATCGAGAACTGGGACCCGATCTGGGCCCGGCACGGCATCCGCATACTGCCCGGCCCCTCCTCGCTCTGGCTGGACGCGCGCGGCAGGCGGCTGCCCGCCCCGCTGTTCCCCGGCTTCGACACCCTCGGAACGCTCGAACACATCATGTCCACCGGGTACGAGTACACCTGGTTCGTGCTCAACCAGCGGATCGTCGAGAAGGAGTTCACCCTCTCCGGCTCCGAGCAGAACCCCGACCTGACCGGCAGGTCGGTGCGCGGCGTGCTCAAGCGCGCGCTGCCCGGCGCCCCCGGCCCGGTCCAGGGGCACCTGAGGCACGGACGGGACTTCGTGGTCGCCCGCGACCTCGCCGACCTCGCCCGGGGCATGAACGCCAGGACCCGCGAACCGCTGATCGATCCGGACGAGCTGCGCCGCACCGTCGAGGACCGCGACCGGCAGCTGGCCAACCCCTTCGCCAAGGACCTCCAGGTCACCGCGATCCACGGGGCCCGCCGCCACCTCGGCGACAAGCTGATCCGCACGGCCGCCCCGCACCGCATCCTCGACCCGGGCGCCGCCCCGCTGATCGCCGTCCGGCTCAACATCCTGACCCGCAAGTCCCTCGGCGGGCTGGAGACCGACCTCTCCTCCCGGGTGCTGCGGCCGGACGGCGAGGTGCTGCCGGGGGTGTACGCGGCCGGCGAGGCCGCCGGGTTCGGCGGCGGGGGCGTGCACGGGTACCGCTCCCTGGAGGGGACGTTCCTGGGCGGCTGCCTCTTCTCGGGCCGCACGGCGGGACGGGCGGCGGCCCGGGCGGTCGGGTAACGGGGGGACACGGGGGCACGGGGGTTCGGAGGCGCGGGCGCGCGGGGGCACGGAGGTGGGTACGGGGCTGCGAGCGCGCGGGAGTGCGCACGGGCGCGGGGCCCGTCGTCGGGGGCCGACCCGCGGCCGGGGGGCCGGCGGGGTGACAGGTACAGTGCGGAGGCCGGTGCGCAGGGCGCCGCAGACCACGAGGGGTGCCAGAGCCGATGAGCCGCCGAGACCGCGACGGTGCCCGGGACCGCAAGCGGGGCGGCGGTGCCCCCGTGACCGTCACGGTGTGCCGGGGCTGCTGCTGCGGCACCGAGGCGAAGCACCCCGGGGTGGACCATGCGGGCCAGTACGAGCGGCTGCGCACGGCGGTGGGCGCGGCGGGCCGGGTCCGGGCGGTCAAGTGCCTGGACGTGTGCACCCAGTCCAACGTGGTGGTCGTGGGTCCCTCCGCCGAGGGCCGGGCGGCGGGCGGCCGGCCGGTCTGGCTGGGCTTCGTGCTGATGGACGAGATGATCGACGACATCGCCGCCTGGGTGCGCGCGGGCGGTCCGGGCCTCGCCGATCCGCCCGGGCTGCTCGACCTCCAGCTGATCTCGGTCTCCCGGCGGGTCCGCGAGGGCCTGCCCGAGTGAGACCGTGCTCCGGGCCTTGCCCCGGCCTTGCTCCGGGCCTTGCCCCGGCCTTGCTCCCGGCTTTGCTCCGGGCCTTGCCCCGGGCCGTGCCGCCGGTTCTACCGACTGATCGTCAGATCGTAGGGATCCGAAGCGGACCTGGGCCTGTCCGAGGGCCTTCCGCACTACCATGACCGGTGGCGTCGGGCCGTTCCGGACGGGGCCGAGCCGATTCCGCGCGAGGGAGGAAGCCGATGACGACGGTCTGCCGCATCTGCGCGGGCACCGGCCGGACCGCCGGTCTCAGCTGCCGGACCTGCCAGGGCACCGGCACCACCGAGGTGGGCGGCGGGGGCGGCAACTGCTTCCTCTGCGACGGCACCGGGGTGTACGTGCGCTACCGGGTGGACGCGACCGGGGCCAAGCACGCCTACCGGGACGAGATCTGCCGCACCTGCGACGGCACCGGCAACCGGACCGCCACCCAGTGGGACGAGCCCTCCGGCTGACCGCTCCGGCCGACCCCTTGGGCCGGCGCTCCGGCCGACCCCTCCCGCCGCCTCACCACCATCGACGCGGGCTCAGTCCGGAGGGCGGACGGGGGCCATGATGCGCCGTCGGGACGGTACGAGTACGTCGTTTACCGAATCATGGTCGAACATTGACGTTCGAATGGGCGGTACGCTGCGACCCGTTCACCCGGTGTCCGTGCGCGATCAACGCGCCGCTGGAAGAGTCCCGCGCATGGATATCCCCAACATGGGCGTGCCGGCCAAGCTTGCCGACCGCATGAGCATGGCCGAGCAGCACGAGTACCTGCGGGCCCGTTTCTCCCGCCGCCGGATGCTGCGCGCCGGTGCCGTGACGGTGGGCGCCGTCGCCGTCGGCGGCGCGCTGGGCGGCGGGACGGCCTTCGCCGCTCCGGCCGGCCCGCAGCTGCTGACCGGTGGCACGACCGACGGCATCGACGGCTCGCTGGTCGCGCCGATCGGCCGGCACCTCCAGTTCGGCCCCGAGCCGGACACCCAGTTCCGCATCTCCTGGCAGGTGCCGGCCCCGGTCAGGAAGCCGTTCCTGCGCTTCGGCAAGACCCCGTGGGACCTGAGCCACAAGGTCCAGGCCGAGGTCCGCGCCCTGCACACCCCGGCGCTGACGCCGACCGGCCAGCCGGTGGACCAGTACTACCTGCACGTGGCGCTGGAGGACCTGCGCCCCGACACCACCTACTACTACGGTGTCGGCCACGAGGGCTTCGACCCGGCCTCGCAGCAGCGGATCTCCACCCTGCACACCTTCCGCACCGCGCCCTCCCGCGACCACCGCTGGGGCAAGGTGTACGAGCCGTTCACCTTCACCGCCTTCGGCGACCAGGGAGTCAGCGCCCACGCGGCCGGCAACGACCACATCATCAAGGCCCAGAACCCGGCCTTCCACCTGCACGCCGGCGACATCTGCTACGCCGACCCGGCCGGTTCCGGCACCGACCCGGACAAGTCCGTCTTCAACGCGAAGACCTGGGACGACTTCCTGGTGCAGACCGAGACGGTCGCCGCCGAGATCCCGTGGATGGTCGCGTACGGCAACCACGACATCGAGGCCTGGTACTCGCCGAACGGCTACGGCGGCGAGAACGCCCGCTTCTTCCTGCCGAACAACGGCCCGGACCCGCGCACCGTGCCCGGCGTCTACACCTTCCGCTACAAGAACGTCGGCGTCATCTCGCTGGACGCCAACGACGTCTCCTACGAGATCCCGGCCAACCTGGGCATCTCGGCGAACAAGCAGACCAAGTGGCTGGAGCGCACCCTCAAGGACCTGCGGGGCGACGAGACCATCGACTTCGTCGTGGTCTTCTTCCACCACTGCGCCTTCTCCACCACCGTCGCCCACGCCTCCGAGGGCGGTGTCCGCGAGGCCTGGGTGCCGCTGTTCGAGAAGTACCGGGTGGACCTGGTCATCAACGGCCACAACCACATCTACGAGCGCACCGACGCGATCCTCGGCAACAAGGTCTCGAAGCAGGTGCCGAGCGGCGCCACCATCGAGCCGGCGAAGGACGGAGTGGTCTACGTCACCGCGGGTGCGGCCGGCCGCAGTCTGTACAAGTTCGACGTGCCGGACACCTACGAGGGGCACGAGAACCACAAGGACGAGGTCACCACCTACTACTGGAGCAAGGGCCGGGTGAAGACCCCCGAGACCATCCAGTGGTCGCGGGTGCGCTACACCGGCTACTCCTTCATCAAGGTCGACGTCACCCCGAAGCACCTGGGCCAGAAGTCGGTCATGAAGGTCACCGCGCTGGCCGAGGACGGCACGCAGATCGACAACTACACGATCCTGCGCGAGGTCGGCGAGGGCTGGGACTCGAACCGGGACGACGACGGTCAGGGCGGCGGCTGGGGCTGGTAGCCCCGTCGAGTCCGACTCCGACTTCGCCTCCGAGCCGGAGCCGGAGCCGGAGTCAGAGTCCGAGTCAGAGTCAGAGTCCGAGTGCGGCCCCGGCGCTGGAGGTTCAGCGCCGGGGTCCGTACATGATGACGGCGACCCCGGCCAGGCAGATCAGCGCGCCCAGCACGTCGTAGCGGGTCGGCCGGAAGCCGTCCACGGCCATGCCCCACAGCAGCGAGCCGGCCACGAACACCCCGCCGTAGGCGGCCAGCACCCGGCCGAAGTGGCTGTCCGGCTGCAGGGCCGCGACGAAGCCGTACGCGCCGAGCAGCACCACGCCCAGGCCGGCCAGCCACCACGGCCGCTGCTCGCGCACGCTCTGCCAGACCAGCCAGCAGCCGCCGATCTCGGCGAGCGCGGCGAGGACGAACAGGGCGGCGGAGCGCAGGACGGTCATGGCCCCGAGCGTACGGCGCGTCCGGGGTGCTCAGACCTGGCGGTAGGTGGCCAGGAAGCGCCCGATCCGGTTGACGGCGGTCTCCAGGTCGTCGGCCCGGGGCAGGGTGACGAAGCGGAAGTGGTCCGGGCGGGGCCAGTTGAAGCCGGTGCCCTGGACGACGTGGATCTTCTCGCGCAGCAGCAGGTCCAGCACGAAGCGCTCGTCGTCGACGATCCGGTGCACCGCCGGGTCGAGCCTGGCGAAGGCGTACAGCGCGCCCTTGGGCTTGACGCAGCTGACGCCGGGGATCTCGTTGAGCGCCTTGACCGCGATGTCGCGCTGCTCGGTGAGCCGCCCGCCGGGCAGGACCAGGTCGTTGATGGACTGGTGGCCGCCGAGCGCCGCCTGGACGGCGTACTGGGCGGGCACGTTGGGGCACAGCCGCATGCCGGAGAGCATGGTCAGGCCCTCCAGGTAGTCGGTGGCGTGCTGCCTGGGGCCGGAGACGACCAGCCAGCCGCTGCGGAAGCCGGCCACCCGGTAGGACTTGGAGAGGCCGTTGAAGGTGAGGGTCAGCACGTCGTCGGCCAGGGCGGCCAGGCAGTGGTGCTCGGTGCCGTCGTAGAGGATCTTGTCGTAGATCTCGTCGGCCAGCACCATCAGGTGGTGGCGGCGGGCGAGGTCGAGGAGGCCCTCCAGCAGTTCCTTCGGGTAGACGGCGCCGGTGGGGTTGTTGGGGTTGATGACGACGATCGCCTTGGTGCGGGCGGTGATCTTGGCGGCGATGTCGTCCAGGTCCGGGTACCACTCGGCCTCTTCGTCGCACAGGTAGTGCACGGCCTTGCCGCCGGCCAGCCGGACGGCGGCCGTCCAGAGCGGGTAGTCGGGCATCGGCACGAGCACCTCGTCGCCGTCGTCGACCAGCGCGGTGACGGCCATCTGGATCAGCTCGGAGACGCCGTTGCCGAGGTAGACGTCGTTGACGGTGACGCCCTCGACGCCGCGCTGCTGGTAGTACTGCACGACCGCGCGGCGGGCCGGCAGGATGCCGCGCGAGTCGCTGTAGCCGTGCGCCTTGGGCAGGTTGCGGATGATGTCCTGGATGATCTCCTCGGGCGCCTCGAAGCCGAACGGGGCAGGGTTCCCGGTGTTCAGCCGCAGCACGCTGTGCCCGGCCTCCTCCAGGGCGTTGGCCTGGTCGACCACCGGGCCCCGGATCTCGTAGCACACGTCATTCAGCTTGCTGGACTGCCGAAACTCCATCTGCGGCCTCCCGACCGTCACCACCGCTCCGTTGCTTCAGCTTTGTTCTACCAAGTGTGTACTTGGAAAGTCCAACCTCTTGGCTATGCTGATCCACATGTCACGCCGAAGCTACGACCAGTACTGCGCCGTCGCCCGCGCCCTGGACGCGGTGGGGGAGCGCTGGAGCCTCCTGATCGTCCGTGAGCTCCTCGGCGGCCCGCGCCGCTACACCGACCTGCACGCCGACCTGCCCGGCGTCTCCACCGACATCCTGGCCGCCCGGCTCAAGCAGCTGGAGGCCGAGGCGCTGGTCACCCGCCGCCGGCTGGAGCGGCCCGCCAACGCGACGGTCTACGAACTGACCGGGCGCGGCCTTGAACTGCGGCCGGTGGTCGAGGCGTTGGGGGAGTGGGGGCTGGCCGCCCTCGGCGAGCAGCGGCCCACCGACGCCGTGCGCGAGCACTGGTTCACGCCCCGGAAGGCGGAGGAGGGGGCGGCGGTCGCGGCCGGCTGACGACCGTCGGCCGGCTGCTGTGGAGCGGCGGGGCGGCGGCAAGGCCCCCGTCGCCGGCCGCCGCCCCGTGCCCCAGGATGGCCCGGGCCGATGAACGAACGGTCGGCGTGCGATGAGCGCCGGGGCCCGTGGTCGCCCCGGACGGACACGCGCATAGGATCGACGGATCGTCGGACCGCCGGAGTCATCCCGGGAGAGCGGAGGCCAGCCCGTGCCCACCCCCTACCGCAGCTACGTCGCCGTCGGCGACTCCTTCACCGAGGGCATGTGCGACGACCTGCTGCCGGACGGCCACTACCGGGGCTGGGCCGACCGGGTCGCCTCGGCGCTGGCCGCCGAGCGCTCCGGCGCGCCGGACGTGGAAGCGGACGTGGACGCCGGATTCCGGTACGCCAACCTCGCCGTCCGCGGCAAGCTCATCGGCCAGATCCACGACGAGCAGCTCGCCGCCGCCACCGCGATGGGCGCCGAGCTGGTCACCCTGGCAGGCGGCCTCAACGACGTGCTGCGCCCCGGCTGCGACATCGACGCGGTCGAGCGGCTGCTCGGCCGCTGCGCCGCCGAGCTGCGCGCCACCGGCGCCACCGTCGTGCTGTTCACCAGTACCGACCCCACCCGTCGCCTGGCGGGCAGCGCCCGGCTGCTGCCCGCCATCCTGCGGATGAAGGCCTTCGTCCAGGAGCTGGGCCGGCAGGACGGCTTCGTCGTGGTCGACCTGTTCTCGGCGCCCTGTTTCGACGACCGCCGGCTGTGGGCCGAGGACCGCCTGCACCTCTCGCCCGAGGGCCACCGCCGGGTCGCCGAGGGCGTGCTGGAGGCGCTCGGCCGCCCCGCCGCCTTCGACTGGCGCGCCCCGCTGCCCGCCGCCGCCCCGGCCGGCCGGGGCGAGCGACTGCGCGAGGACGCCCGCTGGCTGGGCACCCACGTCGGCCCGTGGATCGGCCGCCGCCTCACCGGTCGCTCCTCCGGCGACGGCCGCCCGGCGAAGCGGCCGGAGCTGCTGCCGTACCGCTGAGGCCCGCTGCGGTCCGCTGAGGTCCGCTGAGGTCCGCTGAGGTTCGTCGAGGTCCCTTGAGGTCCGCTGGAGTCCGTCACGCCTTCGGCTGCGCTGCTCCTGGCTCCAGGACCAGGCTCGCCATGGGGGCGTGGGTGGTCCAGCCGAGCGCGGTGTAGAGCGCCTGTCCCTCCGGAGTGCCGACCAGCACGCCGGTGCGCGCGCCCCGCTCGTACGCGGCGGACCGGAGCGTGCGCATCACCAGGACGCCCAGGCCCCGGCGGCGGTGCTCGGGCACGGTGGTGATCTGGTCCGGTACGGCCACCGGGCCGGCCAGGCCCGCCTGGCCGCGGGCCGCGAGGTGCCCGTCCCTGGTGCGCACCAGCACCCGGAGGACCCCGCCCCGCTCCCAGGTGGTCACGGTGTACCCGGCCGGGGTTTCGGGCCGCCCGGCCGTGAGCGGGGCGCTCATCAGGAAGCCCGGTGCGTCCAGGCGCCACCGCTCGTCCAGCCAGGGGCGCACCGCGGCGTCCTCGGCGAACAGCTTCAGCCAGGTGGCCGGCGCGGTGATGGTCTCGGCGAGCTTGCGGACGTCGGCCTCGGCCGGTTCCGGCAGCACGTGCCGGCCCACCTCGCCGACCGGCGCGCCGACGTCGATGCTCCAGCCCCAGGGCCGGTCCACCGGCTCGGCGGAGCCGCGCGAGACGGCCCAGCCCGAGATCCACATCCGGACCAGCTCCCTGACGTCCGGCTCGGACATGCCGCCCACCCCCGTGTGTAATAGTCTCCAGTGCGTTGCATAACTTACCGGCGTCGAGGGCCGTCCGGCCAGTAGGATTTCCGGGTTCACGGCGCCGCCCGGCGCCGACTGCTGGAAGGACCCCGGAACGTGCGCGAGACCGAGTCGCCGCAGGACCCCACGGCGGCCGCGCCGACCCCGCTCGCATCCGACTGCGGCAGCTGCTTCGGGCTCTGCTGCGTCGCCCTGCCGTTCGCGGCCGGCACCGACTTCGCCATGAACAAGGCGGCCGGCAGCGCCTGCCACAACCTCCAGGCCGACTTCCGCTGCGGCATCCACACCGAGCTGCGCGACCGGGGCTTCCAGGGCTGCACCGTCTACGACTGCTTCGGCGCCGGGCAGCGGGTCTCCCAGGTGACCTTCGGCGGCCGCAGCTGGCGCGAGGAGCCGGGCAGCGCCAAGGCGATGTTCGACGTCTTCCGTATCGTGCGGCAGCTGCACGAGCTGCTCCGTCACCTCACCGAGGCGCTCGCCTTCACCGCCGCCGGCCCCCTCCACGACGAACTGCGGCAGGCGCTGGAGGAGACCGACCGGCTGGCCGGCGGCACCCCCGAGGAGATCCTCGCCGTCGACGTCCCGGCCCACCGGCAGCGGGTCAGCGAGCTGCTGCTGCGCGCCGGCGAACTGGTCCGTGCCGCCGTCCCGCGCCGCCGCGAGCTCCGGGGCGCGGACCTCTTCGGCGCCCGCCTGCGCGGCGCCGACCTGCGCGGGGCCAACCTGCGCGGTGCCCTGCTCGTCGCGGCCGACCTCTCCGGCGCGGACCTGCGCCTCGCCGACCTGGTCGGTGCGGACCTGCGGGACGCCGACCTCTCCGGCGCGGACCTCACCACGGCCCTCTTCCTCACCCAGGCCCAGCTCGACGCCGCCCGCGGCGACGCCACCACCCGCCTTCCCGAGGGCCTCACCCGCCCCGCCCACTGGCCGGAGAAGGCCCCGACGACCGGGGCCGCCGAGGGAGGCGCCAGGGGTGGCGCCACGGGTGGTTCCGGGCCCCGTTCCGGCAAGGGCGGCGGCCGCCCCGCCCGGGGCGGCCGCCGCCACTGACGTCCTACTGGCCCACCCGGCCGTCGACGCACTCGCGCAGCAGGTCGGCGTGGCCGCAGTGGCGGGCGTACTCCTCGATCCGGTGCACCAGCAGCTCCCGGATCGAGATCCGGTCCCTCCCGATCCGCTCGCCCAGGTCCCGCTGGTCGGCCAGCTCGGCGTCCAGTGCGGCCTGTTCGCGCTCGAGGTCGCGGAACGCGGCGTCCACCGCGGCCTGCTCGCCGACGGCCCCGTCGAAGTCCGCGTCCCGTGCGCCGTACAGCTTGGGCAGCGGCTCGGTGTCGGTGATCCAGTTCCGCCAGTCCCGTTCCACCTCGGCCAGGTGCCGGACCAGCCCGAGCAGCGACATCGTCGACGGCGGCACCGAGCGGCGGGCCAGCTGTTCCGGGCCCAGGCCGTCGCACTTCATCCGCAGGGTCAGCCGGTAGTTCGTCAGGTAGTCCTGGAGCGTGGCGAGTTCACCGTCCGGCCCGGGGCCCTCGTTGTTGCGGGGGTCGTCGTCCGGGTCGGTCCACATGTCGGGGTGGACGGTCGCCACGGTCCATCGCGCGGGTTGTTCGGTCATGTCCCGCATCGTGGCTCCCGACCTTCCGCTTGCGCCACCGAATTGTTGCCCCGGGCCCCGCTCGGCGGCCGCGCGCTCAGGGGGTCAGCAGGCGGGCGCGCAGGGCGGCGGTCTGCTCGCGGTCGATGCCGAGGGTGCCGGTGAGGTAGGCCTGGACCGAGCCGTGGCGTTCGGCGAGGTCGGCGAGGGTGAGCCGGATGACGGCCTCCGGGGCGCGGCCGAAGGCGGGCCAGCGCAGGGTGCGGCCGGGGTGGGCGGCGTGCCAGTCGGCGACGAGGTGCGGGGTGGCGAGCTCGGTGAGGGCGAAGTCGGCGGCGATGTCGTCCTCGCCGACGCCGAGCAGGGTGAGCAGCAGGGCGGCGATCAGCCCGGTGCGGTCCTTCCCCGAGGCGCAGTGGAAGACCAGTGGGGCCTCGGCGGCCGTGATCACGTCCAGGGCCTGGCGGATCTCCTTCACCCCGTCCTCGGCGACCTCGGCGAAGCGGTCGGCGAGGTGGCGCCACGGGTCGAGCTCCGGGTCGATCTCGGCCTGGTCGTACGGGCGGTGCTCGATCGAGAGGTTGTGGTACTCCAGGCCCTCGAACTCGGGCACCCGGCCCTTGCCGGCGATCTCCCAGGGGTAGCGCAGGTCGATCACGGTCCGCACGCCGAGGGCGCGGAGCCGGTCGAGGTCCTCGGGGGAGTCGAGCTTGCCGAGCGAGTCGGAGCGGTACAGCAGCCCCCACCGGACGGACCGTCCGTCGACGGACGGACGGCCGCCCAGGTCACGGAAGTTGTGCAGGGCATCGAAGGAGTGGTGACGCGTCGTCATGCGCGCACTCTAGTCAGCCGCGGTCCGCTCGCCGGCGGGTGGGCCGTAGCCGTGGGTGAGCAGGCCGAAGGCGGCGGTGGCGTCCTCGACGGCCTCGTCGTACTGTTCGTCGGCGGTGCGGCCGTCCCGGATGCGGCGCCAGTTGTGCAGGGCGAGGACCCGCTGGGTGGCGGTGACCTGGGCGGCGAGCAGGGCGGCGGCGAGCTCCTGCGCCGCGGCCGACGCCGGCACCCCTCGCGCCTCGATCGATCCGCCCGCCTCGGGCGACCCGTCCGTCCCGGGGGCCGCGCGCAGCGCCTCCGCCAGTGACTCCTCGGCGCGGGCCACGTACTCGCCGACCCGGGCGGCCAGGCTGGGCGTGCCGTAGACCAGGGCGGTGAAGGCGAGCACCGCCGGGTGGTCGTTGAGGCCGGTGACCGGGTCGCGCCGGGCGAGCCCGGCCAGGAAGTCCCGCAGCAGCGCGCCGAGCGCCGGTTCGCCGGGCGCCCGGGTGCGGACCACCTCGGCGGCCTGTTCCTGGTGGTCGGCGAAGCGGTGGACGACCAGGTCCTCCTTGGTGGGGAAGTAGGAGAACAGCGTCGGCTTGGAGACCTCGGCGGCCGCGGCGACGTCGGCCACCGACACCCGGTCGAAGCCGTGCTCCAGGAAGAGCGCGATGGCCGCCTCGGAGATGGCCCGCCGGGTCCGCTCCTTCTTGCGCTCGCGTAGTCCGGTCATGGAACCACGCTAGCAGGGGACGTTGACCCGGGCAGGTTTCTTACCCGGTCGCCGGCGACCTCGATCCCGGTCGCTACTCCGACGGCCGCGGCCGGTAGTCCGCCCCCGCGGCGTCGGCGTACGAGAGCCAGGCCGCCCCCGCGGAATGGACGTGCAGGTCGACGACCACCTCGTCGCCCTCCCAGCGGCCGTCCTCCGAGATCGCGAGGCCGATCAGCGCCACGTTGCCGGCCTGGTCCCGCAGCTCGTACTGCTCACGGGTCTCCTCGCCCAACTCGCCCTCCGGATCGTCACGCTCCCAGGCGTCCACCGCGGCCTGGGCCACAACCCTGGGCAGCCGCACCGTGACACGGCCGACTTGGGCGTGGACGTACTCCCCGATCGCTGCCAGTGCCTTCGACTCTTCCCGGTACAGCTCGTACCGTTCCTCTTCCGTCACGGGGCGAGGCTACGCGGGCCGTTGCACCCGTCTCGACCGAATTGACCCGGCGGACCCGTGCGGTCGGTACGGTCAGACGCTGCGGTCGGCGAGCACCTCGCGGACGACGTGGCGGGCGTTGGCGGTCAGCGCCTGGTCGGTGTGGCGGTAGTACGGGATCGTCACCAGCGCGATGGAGAACGCCCAGGCGCGACCGCGGGCCCACATGGCCTCGTCCGCGCGCAGGGCCGCGCGGAAGGCCGGACGGGCGGCGGCGGGCAGCAGGTTCCAGGCGGCGACCAGGTCGGTGGTCGGGTCGCCGATGCCCATCATGGCGAAGTCGATGACGGCGGCGAGCCGGCCGCTCGGGGCGAGCAGCAGGTTGCCGGGGGTGAGGTCGCCGTGCGTCCAGACCGGCGGGCCGGCGTACTCGGGCAGTTGAAGCGCCTTGTCCCACAGCGCGGTTGCGGCCGCCGTGTCGATCGAGCCGGAGAGCTGGGCGATGGCCGCGCGGGTGGCACCGTCCCGGGAGGCGAGCGGGACGCGGCGCTGGGAGACCGGGGCGCCGGCCGGGTCGACGTCGCGCAGCGCCGTGACGAAGCCGGCCAGGTCGCGGGCCAGGGCCTGGGGCGCGGCCAGCGAGTTGACCACGGGGTTGGCGCCCTCCAGCCAGTGCAGCACCGACCATTCCCACGGGTAGCCGGCGGCGGGCCGGCCGACCGCGAGCGGCGCCGGGACGGGCAGCGGCAGCCGGGGCGCCAGTCGGGACAGCCACTGCTGCTCCCGCCTCGGCCCTCCGGCGGCCCACTCCACCAGGGGCAGCCGCACGGCGAGTTCGGGCCCGAGGCGGAACATCGCGTTGTCCGCCCCGGGGACGGGGACGGGGGTGATCGGGAGGCGCTCCCACTGCGGGAACTGGACGGAGATCAGCCGCCGCACCAGGGCCGCGTCGACCACCGGTCCGTCGGGGTGCATCCGGGTGGCAGCGCACATGCCCGGCAGCGTACATCGCCGATCGTCACCGTTCAGCCCGATTCCCGAACTGCGCACGTTCCGAAGGACATTCGAAACCGATCAGCAGGAAATCAGCAGGAGACCGGTAGGAGGCGGCTGCCGGCAGCCGGGCGCCCGGCCCGGTCCCGGCGCGACACCGGACGGCGCGCCACGCCCGGCCGCCCCGGGTGCGGCCGGGCGCCGTCGTCGGCACCTGCCAGAATGCAGGGCGTACGGCGCAAGCACTGATGGAGAAGGTGACCGGCTTCGTGAGCACGGCAGTCGAACAGGTGGCCCAGCAGGCCCAGCAGGCGATCGAGCGGAAGATCGCCGAGGAGCTGGGCGTCCGCGACGGGCAGGTGAAGGCGGCCGTCGAGCTGCTCGACGGCGGCGCGACCGTCCCCTTCGTGGCCCGCTACCGCAAGGAGGTCACCGGCTCGCTCGACGACGCCCAGCTGCGTGCCCTGGAGGAGCGGCTGCGCTACCTGCGCGAGCTGGAGGACCGCCGGGCGGCCGTCCTGGAGTCGATCGAGGCCCAGGGCAAGCTGGACGACGCGCTGCGCGCCCGGGTGCTCGCCGCCGACTCCAAGGCCCGCCTGGAGGACATCTACCTGCCGTTCAAGCCGAAGCGGCGCACCAAGGCGCAGATCGCCCGCGAGGCCGGCCTGGAGCCGCTCGCCGACACCCTGCTCGCCGATCCGGGCCAGGACCCGGCCGTGCTGGCCGCGCAGTACCTGAACGAGTCGGTCGCGGACGGCCCCGCCGCGCTGGAGGGCGCCCGGGCGATCCTGGTCGAGCGCTTCGGCGAGGACGCCGACCTGGTCGGCTCGCTGCGCGAGCGGATGTGGACCCGCGGCCGGCTGGTCGCCCGGGTCCGCGACGGCAAGGAGGGCGACGGCGCCAAGTTCGCCGACTACTTCGACTTCGCCGAGCCGTACACCAAGCTCCCCTCGCACCGCATCCTGGCGATGCTGCGCGGCGAGAAGGAGGAGGTGCTCGACCTCGACCTCTCCCCGTACGACGGCGAGTCCGAGGGCGACCTCCCCGGCGAGAACGACTACGAGCAGCGCATCGCCGCCCGTTTCGGCATCGCCGACCGCGGCCGCCCGGCCGACAAGTGGCTCGGCGACACCGTCCGCTGGGCCTGGCGCACCCGCGTCCTGGTCCGGCTCGGCATCGACCTGCGCGCCCGGCTGCGCGCCGAGGCCGAGGAGGAGGCGGTGCGGGTCTTCGCCGCCAACCTGCGCGACCTGCTGCTCGCCGCCCCGGCCGGCACCCGCGCCACCATGGGCCTGGACCCGGGCTTCCGCACCGGTGTGAAGGTCGCCGTGGTCGACGCCACCGGCAAGGTCCTCGGGTACGACACGATCTACCCGCACCAGCCCGCCAACAAGTGGGACGCGGCCCTGGCCACCCTGGCCGCGCTGGCGAAGAAGCACGGCGTCGACCTGGTCGCGATCGGCAACGGCACCGCCTCCCGGGAGACCGACAAGCTCGCCGAGGACCTGCTCAAGCGCCACCCCGAGCTGAAGCTCACCAAGGCGATGGTCAGCGAGGCCGGCGCCTCGGTCTACTCGGCCTCCGCGTTCGCCTCGCAGGAGCTGCCGGACCTGGACGTGTCGATCCGCGGCGCGGTCTCGATCGCCCGCCGGCTCCAGGACCCGCTGGCCGAGCTGGTCAAGATCGATCCCAAGTCGATCGGCGTCGGCCAGTACCAGCACGACCTGAGCGAGGTGAAGCTCTCCCGCTCGCTGGACGCCGTGGTCGAGGACTGCGTCAACGCCGTCGGCGTGGACGTCAACACCGCCTCGGCGCCGCTGCTCACCCGGGTCTCCGGGATCACCGGCACGCTGGCCGACAACATCGTGGCGCACCGCGACGCCAACGGCCCGTTCCGCACCCGCAAGCAGCTCAAGGACGTCGCCCGGCTCGGCCCCAAGGCCTTCGAGCAGTGCGCCGGCTTCCTGCGCATCCCCGGCGGCGACGACCCGCTGGACGCCTCCAGCGTGCACCCCGAGGCCTACCCGGTGGTGCGCCGCATCCTGGCCGCCACCGGCGGCGAGCTGCGCGAGCTGATCGGCAACGGCGAGCGGCTGCGGGCGCTGCGCCCGGCGGACTTCGCCGACGACACCTTCGGTGTCCCGACCGTCACCGACATCCTCGGCGAGCTGGACAAGCCGGGCCGCGACCCGCGCCCGGCCTTCCGCACCGCGACCTTCAAGGAGGGCGTCGACAAGATCGGCGACCTGGAGGTGGGCATGGTGCTGGAGGGCGTGGTCACCAATGTCGCCGCCTTCGGCGCCTTCGTGGACGTGGGCGTCCACCAGGACGGGCTGGTGCACGTCTCGGCGCTGTCGAGGAACTTCGTCAAGGACCCGCGCGAGGTGGTCAAGCCGGGCGACATCGTCAAGGTCCGGGTGCTCTCGGTGGACGTGCCGCGCAAGCGGATCGGGCTGACCCTGCGGCTGGACGACGAGGTCGGGCGCGAGCGCGGCGGGGACCGCGGCGACCGCGGCGAGCGCCAGGCCCGCCCGCCGCGCCAGGAGCGCCGCGGCGGTGGCCAGGGCGGTCAGGGCGGTCAGGGCGGTCGTGGCGGCCAGGACCGGCGCGGGGGCGGCGGCCAGGGCAACGACCGGGGCGGCTCCGGTGGCGGCGCGCCCGCCAACAGCGCCATGGCGGACGCACTGCGCCGCGCGGGCCTGACCGGCGGCGACGGCGGCCGGGGCGACCGGCGCTCCGGGCGGCGCTGAGCGGCGACGAACGGATCACGGATCACGGATCACGGATCACGGACGACGGCCCGGGGCCGTTCATCCAGGCCGGGACCGGAAGCAGTGGCTGCACGATCGCCCATTCCGCGTCGGTCAGGTCGGAGCCGTAGCGGCGGGTCCGCTCCGGCTG
>NZ_JBEXWT010000034.1:0-87495 GCF_040629945.1 Kitasatospora sp. NPDC005856
AACCGCGCGGCCCCATCGAGACCGAAGCAGCCCGCCGCCTCGCCGACGACCTCAAGAACGAGTGATCACCCGATTACCCAACACTTTCTGAGCCGGCGCCGAACACGATCGCGGTGCCGGTCCGGGCGACCGGACCGGCACCACGGTCATACTGCCGACGGCCGGAGGCTGCACGGTGACCGACGGGCCGCGTAGGTGGCCGTGTGCCGAACATCTCCTCGAACGTGCGGTACGTCCCGATCCTCGTGACCCGGGTCAGGCAGCTCGACTCGCGGCAGGTGAAGTTGATCAGGTCCCCGACCTTGACCCGCTTCATCGACTCGTAGGCGACGCGGACTTCGACGGTCTTCTCACCGGAGGCGATCAGGTCGAAGTACTGCCGGTGGATCGGCATGTCGCGGGGGCGCTTCGCCGCGAAGTCATGGGTGGCGGGCTGGCGGTTGCTCATCGGGGCTTCCCTTGCGCTTGTGGTGGAGGACCGAAAGAAGTGCCTGGGGTCACTCAGGACGAGTTCGCCAAGGCCCGTCAGCGCTTCGACGTGCTCCTCCTGAGTGCCGGGCCCGGCTCAGACGGGCAGGTCCCAGCCCGGGCCATCCTGGGTGCCGAGCCAGACGCGCTGTCCGGTCGCCGACACGGTGATCCCGAAAGCGTCCTGGTGCGGCTCGCCGGCTGCCTGCCAGCACTGGACCGCGCGCTCGACCCGGTCCCACAGGCGGACGGGCCCCCGCTGCGTCACGGCCCACCCGCCGCCGGGCGCGGGTGCCGTCCGTGCCTGCGACCCGGTGGACAGGTCCCAGAGGATCTGCTGAGCCCCCACACCCATGCGGATGGCTGCGGGCGCGGCGAGTTGGGCCACCCAACCGCCCGTCCAGGTGTCGAGCGTCGCCGGGTCGACGAGGGTCGGGGACTCGTCGCCGGGCAGCAGGTCCAGCGTCGGGCGGGGCGGCCGGTCGTGCGGGCGGGCGATCATGAAGCTGGTCAAGTTCGGCCAGTTGGCCGAGTTGTGTGATCCCGCCCTCGCCAGCTCGACCTGTCCAGGTTTGGGGACGGCCGGGGCGGGGTTGTGCAACCCGATGGCGCGCAGGCACCAATGGGGTCGTGGTGAGACCGTAGGAGTTGCGCACAACCGCCCTCCAGCGAGTTGCACGCAGTTGCACACCGTTCACCCGAGCGTGTCCATGGCCCTTCTGATCAGATCCCGGGCGGCCGGCCCGTACACGGCAGAGGCGGACAGTTCCTGGTACCGGCCGACATACAAGGCGATTTCAGACGGCTGGGTGATCGTGAGGTACCCGGAGACGAGCTCGACGTTCACCTGGGCGCTGTCGAAGACCCAGAAGCCCTCCACCTGCATGGATACGCGGTCCCGGCGATGAGGAATGATTCCGAGACTCAGGTTCGGGAGGGTCGAGCGGGCCAGCAGGTGCCCGAGTTGTTCCGCAGCGACCGCCTTGCCCGCCAGACCCGACAGCACCGCTGATTCTTCGACCAGGAAGGCGAAGGTTCGCTGCGGGTCGTTGAGGATCTGCTGCCGTTCCATGCGGACCTCGACGGCGGCCTCCACATCGTCCACTGCGACCCGGCGCTTCTGGGTCGCCCGAAGCATCGCCGTTGTGTAGGCGCGAGTCTGCAACAGGCCCGGGATGGTGCCGGGTTGGTAGCAACGAAACCGGCTGGTCCGTTCGAACAGCGGAAGGACGGCCTCCTGGGCCCTCCTGAGCCCCGTGCGCTCCATCCGCTTCCACTCGACGAACATGCCCTCGACGGACTTGAGGCTCGCAGCCAGGTTGTCCGCCTGGTCGTCGGCGGCGCAGGCTCGGCACCAGTCCCGGATGTCCTGCTCGGAAGGCGCGGTGATCGCGTTCTCGATGCGGGACACCTTGGACTTGTGCCAACCGCAGAGCGCGGCCAGTGCAGGCCCGGTCAGCTCGGCTTGCCGGCGGAGTTCGCGCAGCCGGTCGGCCAACACTTTCCGGGCCTGCTGGACGCTCGATGAGCGGGAGGTTCGCATGGACTCGACTACTCGGGCGTGTACTCCTGGTGCGGGATGGCGAGTTCCCAGAGTGAGTCGAAGGCCGCACCGAAGAACCGCAGCAGTCCCGGTTCCGTGGCTTCGGAAACGACCTCGCGGTAGCTGATCTCACCGTCGCCGCTGAAGTGGTTGACGACAGCGCGCGCGTCATCGAACAGCCAGAAGTCGTTGGCGGGCAGTGCGGTGTCCCGGATGTCGGCCCGTCGCAGCCAGCGGACCTGCTCGCCGGCCGCGATGTTGAGGTAGGTCACGTGGTGCTCGTACTTGATGTAGTCGGTGACCGGCTCCGAGACGATCCGGAGCCGCCGAACGACCACGCCACGAGACACCGCTTCTTGGACCGTGTCGCCCCAGCCCTGGAACCACTCGGGGCGGTCGTCGGGCGCGTAGCGGTGGCCTCGCCTCCAACGCTGGAACTCGGGATCGCTCGCACCGTAGGCGTCACGGAGTTCCAGGTGAACGGCCGTGCGCGTTGCCTTGGCCAGCCCATCACGGGTAGGCGATGTCACGTCACTCCTTCGCGTCCGCGCCGAGGGCAAGGATGTACTTGATCATGACTTCGGGAAGCCTGATCACGGTCTCGTGCTCGGGGACCTCGGTGGAGTGGCCGGGGATCGATCCGACCTCCTCACAGCGCCGCAGATCCTCCTCGCTGGCCTTGTAGGACTGGATGATCAAGTCCCCGTTCTCAGGGTCTCGCCAGATGGTCGGCGAGTCGTCGGTCGGGGTGTTCGGGATGATCCCCAGAAACCTTAGAGGCTGCACGATGCTCCCTGGGAACTTGGTTCCGCGTAGTTGCACAACCGGATGAACCCATCCTGGCGCGTGCACGACGAGCTGTCAGGCACTTCACCGTCTACCGGGTCGCCGCCTGGCCTCTCGGGGAACCTGGAGCAGCGCCGCAGCCCCCGGCGCGTTGAGCGGCGGGGGCTGGCGGGTGGGTCAGGCGTCCTCGTCGGGCGGGGTCGCGCGCAGGGCGGTGACGACGCCCAGGGCGACGGTCGCGAAGGCGAGGACGAGGAGGACGGCGAAGGCCGTCCCGATCAGGAACCTCACGAGCAGTCCCGCTCCGCGTCGAGGAGCAGGACGAGGAGGTTCAGGAGAGTCGAGGCCGGCGCCGTGTTGAAGCGGACGAGGACGCGGCCGTCGATGGTCTGGTCGGTGGAGGCGGAGGGGAAGATCAGGCCGAACTTGCGCCCCCGCTCCTGGACTTCGCTGAGGAGGGTACGGATGTGGTCGTCGGTGTAGTGCCGGATCCGGGGGTCGGTCGGCAGCATCGGGTGACGCCGGGCCATCACGCGACCCCGTCCAGCTCGAACCAGACCGATTTGGCCCGCTCGTGGGGGTCGACGCCCCAGCGGTGGGTGAGGGCGGCGACGAGCTGGAGGCCCCGGCCGGACTCCGCGAGCAGGGAGAGCGGTGGGGTGGTAGGGAGGATCGGGCTCTGGTCCGTGACCGAGACGCGGAGGTTGCCGTTGGTGGAGATGACCTGGACGAGCGGGGCGGGGGTGTCCCCGTGCCGCCAGGCGTTGACGAGGAGCTCGCACAGGGCGAGCTGCGCGTCGAAGATCACGGACGAGGACCAGCCGACGCGGGTCATGGAGTCGTGGAGGGTCTGACGGGCGATGGCGATGGTGGGGGTGTTGATGTGACGCATGGGGAGTTCTCCCGAGGCGTGAGTGAGGGGGGAACCGGCGGAACATGTGTCGCCGTGAGCCAGGCCGGTGGAGATGGACGTGGCTGCTCTGCGGGGCCTGCTGACAGGCGTTACTGACGATCCGTCGGATCGATGTGAGATCGACCATAGCGCAGGCGGTCAGAAATTTATGACGCCTGCCGTGAAGTTCCCCCGTACGTGGCTCCAGCCACACGGGGTCCCTGCGGCACACTGATCTCATAGCCCCGCAGAGAGGACGCCATGGCCCTTCGATTGAACCCGACCCTTCGCCAGCGGCGGTTGGGCGCCGAGCTGCGAAGGATGCGGGAGCAGGCAGGTCTCGGAGGCAGTCAGCTCGCCCGCGAACTCGGCATCTATCCCGCCCAGGTGACGCAGATGGAGAACGCGAAGTCCGGGATCAGCGTCGAACGGCTGCACACAATCGCTGCAGTCTGCATGTGCGCCAACCAGCAGCTGATCGACGCCCTCGCCGACATCATCATGGACCGCGAGAAGGGCGGCTGGTGGGAGGAGTACCGAGGCGAAGTAACCATAGACTTCGCGGAGGTCGCTGAGCTTGAAGCCGGGGCACGACGGCTATCCACCTACACGACCGCATTCGCTCCTGGCCTGCTCCAGACCAACGCCTACGCTCGTGCCTTGTTCTCGCAGACGTTTCCGCCCCTGCCACCTCACGAGATCGACCTGAGAACAGCGTTTCGCATGCGGCGGCAGGACGTCGTTCGCTCCGGAAAAACGCCATACACTGCGTACATCCACGAGGCCGCCCTGCGAATGCAGTTCTGCGGGCCGGATGCCCACTCCGAACAGCTCGGCTCCCTGATCACGGACTCGCAGCGCCCTGACATCTCAGTCCGCATAGTGCCGTTCAGTGCCAGCTTCGCTCCAAGTCCCAGTGAGAACTTCACCTACGCGCAGGGCCCGATCGCTGAGCTCGACACGGCGCAGATGGACACGGGTCACGGCATCCGGATGTTCGACGCGCCTGCCCATCTGGCAAGGTTTCGCGCACTCCTCGACCAGATGGACCGCTCGGCCCTCTCCGAAGAGATGTCACGGAATCTGATTCGATCAATCATGGAAGAAGTAGGAAGTAAGGATGCATAGCTCCACCTGGCAGAAGTCCAGCTACTCCGGCGCAAGCGACAACTGCGTCGAACTGCGGGCCACAAATGAGATGGTCGAACTCCGCGAGTCCGACGAGGGCCACCTCATCCTCCGCACCTCCCCCACCACCCTCGCCAACCTCCTCCACGGCATCAAGGCCGGCGAGTTCGACCACCACGCCTGATCCCCGACGACCCCTCGTCTGCGCAGGAAGTCGGCCCGCCCGACTTCCTGCGCAGCCACCTCACCAAGCCGCTCCAACACCGTCGTTCCCGGCGCCGGCGACCATGGTTCGTCGCCCGGCGGGCCCTTGCGCTCCGCAAGGGCCCGCCGACAGGGAGACCCGCCTTCTCAGCGATCACCACGGGGCGCCCGACAGACCGGATGTCCTCGCCGGCCACCACGTTGGTCCGGGCGCACGCCAACAGGTACCGCTGCCCTTCGGTGGGCGGGTTGTCCACCAGCCGTACCCGCTCGAACCGCTTGCCCTTGTCGACCACGCGGCGCACGTTCTCGAACCAGGGGTGCCCGACCTCACCGGCGGTGTCTCCGGTGCGGAGGAACTCGGAGCACGAGGGCATCCGCTTGTCGGACGGATAGCCGGCCCTGGTCTCCCATGAGTGACTGTCAAGAGTGGTGGACGATGAGAGCCGCTGAGGCGGCGGCCGCAGTTGACGGGGACGTCTTCGGTCAGTCGGAAAACCCGAGATGCAGGATGGTGGCCCAGTTGTCGGTGACCAACAGCAGGTTGCGGCACCATATGTCGTCGACCAGGTACGGGCCGCTGACGTCGCCGGCGCTTCGGACGGGCCCCAGATGTGCTTCGATGAGGTCGGCGACGCTATCGGCGAGTTCGCCTGCCCCCCGGATTTCAGCGGGCGTGCGCACGTCGGGGTCCGAGGACCTCGGGGCGGAGTGCATGAACCCGTCGATCACCTGTCGGCGGAATATGTCCCGCCAGGCCCCTGGTGACTCGAACGGGACGACCGACGGTCCTACCTGGTGTCCACTGGCCCCCGGGTGGCACACAGCTTGAGCGAGATCCTTCATCCGGTCATGGCCGGGTGTCACCCCAGCCACGGGGACAACACGGAACAGGTCTATGGACGACACCCCCCAGTTGCAGTCGTCGAGCAGTTCCTCGAGTGGCTCAGCTGCGCCTGACACCGCGTCTGGAGCGTCGAGTGGGTTCAGCATGGGGTCTGGGTCCTCCGTGCGGTTCTGTGCTTCGGCCCCAGTGTGTCAGCTGAGCACGTTCATGCTGCGAGGTTTTTGGGGCGTTCGACGAGCTGACCGCGTTCGAAGCGGGCCCCGGCGCGGACCAGCGGGACGAGGTGGGCACCGCACTGATCGGAGTGGGAAGTCGGCCGAGCCGACTTCCCACTCCGCGAGGACCGCTCCACCGCGCTGTCCGCGACCTCTGCACTCGGCCGGACCGGGGCCGGGTCCTCGCAGTCGGCGAACCCGGCCACCGTGCCTGACAGTTGCGCACCGCGCCCCGGGACAGCCGGTCAGCGGCTGTCGCCCGGGTGGTGGACGGTGAGGTCGCCGTAGGCCGACAGGGCCCCGGCCGGGTCGCCGGATCCGTCCCGCAGGACGGCGTCCAGGAACGCGAGGGTGGCCGCGGCCACCACGCGCGGGCTCTCGGTGCGCCCCAGGGAGCCGACGATCGAGGGCACCGGCGGCAGGTACAGGGGCCCGTCCATGAACGTGAGGTGCGCGGCGCCGGGGATGGTGAGCCGGTAGTTCGTCGCGCTACTGGCCCTGAGCGCCTCGGTGAGGCGGGGCAGGTAGCGCGGGTCGGTCGCCGGGGTGATGGCCTGGGTGAGCGCGAGCGTCGGCTGCCCGAGGGCGGGCGAGGCGGGCCCGTGGGGGTAGCCGTCCAGATCGACGACCGCGCCGAACCGGCGGTCCTGCCGGGCCGCCTGCAGCGCTGCCGCACCGCCCATGGAGTGGCCGCTCGCCGCGACCCGGCCGGTGTCCAGGCGTCCGGTGAGCGGGCCGGGGTTCTCCCCCCGGTCCTCGCTGTCCAGTCGGGTGAGGACGAAGCCGAGGTCGGCGGCCCGCACCGCCGTCCAGCCGGCCGCCAGTTCCTCGTCCTTGTCCGGGTCCCCGCTGGAGGAGGTCTCGCTGGTGACCGTCCGGCCGTCGGCGAGGACGACGGCCGCGGAGTCGTACGGGTGGTCGAGGGCGGCCACCACGTAGCCGTGACTGGCCAGTTCCTCCGCCCAGGCGGTGTTCTGGGTGCGCACGCCGCCCGACCCGGGCGAGAACAGCACGACCGGGAACCGCCCGCCACCGGCGGCCACCGGGGCGTCGAAGACCGACCGGCTGCGGGCCCTCGGAACACCGTCGACCAGGAACCCCGGCAGGCCCACTCCACGCGCGAGGGCCTCGGAGACGGTACGCGCCTCCTGCTCCGTGCGTCCGAGGTACTGGGCCCGCCGCGCACCCTCGGGGCTCTTCTGCGCGGGGTACCAGAGCTGGACGACGACCGTGCGCTGGTCGTTCGGATCGGCGGTGAAGGTCTCGGGGCGGCGCGGGTCGGTCCACTGCGCCACCCGCGTGCCGACCGCGAACTCGCCCGACGGTTCGGGGAACACCGGCACGGGGAAGGCCCAGGCCGCCACCGGACCGGCGGCGATCAGCCCGGCGCACGCCACCGATCCCGGCAGCGCCAGCCACCAGCGCGCTCGCCACGCCGGCCGTCCGGTGCGGCGGCGGCCTCGCAGCAGGGGCGCGAGGGCGAACGGCAGGGCGAAGGCGGCGCCCGCCAGTACCGGCAGCAGCTGCCAGCGCACCCCCACCACACCCAGCACGATCGCGGACGGCACGAGGACCGCCGCCGCCGCGACCGTGACGCGCGGGCGAGCGGCTGCGGGAAGCCAGCGCGCCACCACCAGCGCGACGGCACCCAGCAGGGCAAGGATTTCCAAGGGGGACATGTGCGGTCCCGTCATGATCTCGGTCACCCGGTCATGCTCGGCGCCGGGTGGGCGCCGCCGCATCGCTCACAGGTCGCCGTCGTCTGCGCCCGGGGTGCAGTTCGCGGCGGCTCCCGGTACGACCGGAGCAGCAGTCGAGCACACCGGATCGGCGGCCGCCCTGCGACCACGGGAGGTAACGGGACTCCTCCTGCGGTCGTATCCCGGCACAGTGCCGTCAGACGGTGGGCGCATGTGCCGCGTGGGGCGCGCGGCCTACGGTGGCAGGGCCGCGGTACGTGCCGCGCGGCGCGAGGCCCCCGTACTCGTCGGGCTCGACGTCCTCGCCTGCGATCCGGCCGTACGCGGTGGCGGCCCCGGCGCCGGGGCCGCCACAAGACGCCGAACGACAGGGACGTGAATGACCGAGGCCGCCACGGAACCCGGCCCTGCCCACCGGGTACTCCACCGGGAGCAGGCGCAGGCGCGGTGGGCGAGGACGGCCTCACGGCTGACGGGCTACGCCGACCTGGCCCGTGCCCGAACGGCGCGGGCGGCACGAGCGGCGCGGCCGCTGAGGGCCGCCGCGCGCCGCGCCTCCCGGCTGCCGCCCCTGGTGTGGGACTCACTGCTGCCGGCGCTGCTCCTCCTCAACGTCGTGACCACGCGCGCGCCGCACGAGCTGCCGGTGGCCGTGGCCCTCACCGCAGCCCTCGCGCTGCCCCTGCTGTGGCGGCGCCGGGCCCCGGTCGCGGTGTTCGGCGCCGTGGCGGCCGCGGCCTTCGCCCAGTGGCTGGTGGGCGTCCAACTCCCGGCGGACGTCGCCCTGTTGGTGGCCCTCTACACCGTGGCCGCGCACTCGGGCCGGCGCGGCGCGCTCGTGGCCGGCGCCGTCTTGGAGGCGGGGGTCCTGCTGGCCTGCCTGCGCTGGACGACGGAAGGTGCCTTCCTGACGCCCTTCGTCGCGGCCACCGCGATGACCGTCGCCGCCGCCGTCCTCGGGGTGAACGTGCGCACCGGCCGCGCCTACCTCGCGGCCCTGGAGGAACGGGCCGCGCGCCGGGAGCAGGAGCAGGAACGGCAGGCGCGGCTGGCCGTCGCCGAGGAGCGGGCCCGCATCACCCGGGAGATGCACGACATCGTCACCCACAACCTGTCCGTCATGGTCGCGCTCACCGACGCCGCCCTCTTCGCGCAGCACCGCTCCCCCGACCGGGCCACCACCGCGATGGTCCAGGTCGCCGAGACGGGCCGGCAGGCCCTGACCGACATGCGGCGCTCACTGGGCGTCCTGCGGACCGACGAACCGGACGCGCAGCGCCACCCGTTGCCCGGCATCGCCCAACTGGAGGCCCTCGCCGAGCAGATGGGTGCCGCCGGGCTGCCGACCCGCCTGGAGGTCCACGGCGGCCGCGGCCACGTACCGGCCACCGCCCAACTCACCGTCTACCGCCTGGTGCAGGAAGCCTTGACCAACACCCTCAAGCACACACCCGCCGGCACCCGCGCGACGGTCCGGATCCAGTGCTCGGCCGGGACCGTCACCGTGGACGTCATCGACGACGGCCCCCGCCCGCCAGCTACCGCCGCCGCACCTCCCCTTCCCGCTCCCCCGCCGCCGCGTGCCGCCGCGCCGCCGCTTGCCGCCGCCGTCGCACCGTCCGGCCACGGCATCCCCGGCATGCGCGAACGCTCGGCCGCCTACGGCGGGACGCTGCGGGCCGGGCCGCTTCCGGGCGGCGGCTGGGAAGTGCACACCCGCCTGTTCCTCGACAGCGGTGGAGCGGCGTCCGCATGACGATCCGCATCCTCATCGCCGACGACGAAGCACTGCTCCGCATGGCCTTCGCCACCGTCCTGGAGGCCCAGCCCGACATGGCACCGGTCGGCGAAGCCGCCGACGGCGCCCAGGCCGTACGCCTCGCCCGGGAGCTGCGCCCCGACGTCGTCCTCATGGACGTCCGGATGCCCGGGACCGACGGGATCGAGGCCACCCGGCAGGTCGTCGCGGCCTCCCCGCGGAGCAGGGTGCTGATCCTCACCACCTTCGACCTGGACGAGTACGCCTTCGCCGGCCTCCACGCCGGGGCCTCGGGCTTCCTGCTGAAGAACACCCGGCCCGAGGAACTGCTCACCGCGATCCGCAACGTGGCCGCGGGCGACGCAGTGCTCTCCCCGCGGATCACCCGTCGCCTGCTGGAGGACGTCCGCCCGCACATCCCCGGCACCGGCGGCGCCGGCCACGACGAGCGGCTGAGCCGGCTCGACCGCCTCAGCGCCCGCGAACGCGAGGTGCTCGTCCAGGTGGGCCGCGGCCTGTCCAACGCCGAGATCGCGGCCACCCTGTACCTCGCGGAGGCGACCGTGAAGTCCCACCTGGGACGCATCCTGCACAAACTCGAACTCCGCGACCGCATCCAGGCCGTGGTCTTCGCCCACGCAACCCGCCTCGTCCACCCGTCCTGACGCGCCGCCTCCGCCCGCGCGGCCGGCGCTCGGTCCCTCCCCTGGCCCGTCACGCCCTCCCCGAGCCGGTCAGGAGGCGCCGACCCCCGCGTACTCCAGCGGCGGCGCGATCGCCTGGGCGTCCGCGCCTTCGCCCACCCACAGGCCGATCAGGAACGCGGCCGTCGCCTCCAGCAGGCCCGCGCGGTGGAGTCCTCCTCCATTGACCGGCTCGCAGCCGAGATCCCGCACCAGGCCCCGTACCGTTGCGAGCGCCGCCGCGTCGTCACCGCAGAGCGGCACCGCGAGCGGGCGGCCGCCGAAGACCGGCGGGGTCAGACTCCACACGCTCTCGTGGCAGAGGTTGAACCCCTTGACCACGGACGCAGCGGGCACGGCGGCCGCGATGCGCTCGGCCGCCGAGGGCCCGCCGCCGGTCTCCAGGAGGAAACCGGGCGCCACCGGGTTGGTGCAGTCGATCAGCGTCCGGCCCCGTACGGTGTCGCCCAACCCCGCCGCCACGCCGACCGCCGCCGCGTACGGCACGGCCAGCAGCACGGCGTCCCGGCCGTGCCGGGCCGCGTCCCGCAGGGTCCCCGCCCGTGCGCCGATCCGCTCCGCCAGCGCGGCGGCGCGGTCGGTGTCGCGCCCGCCCACCAGGACGTCGTGCCCGGCCCGCGCCCACCGTGCGCCCAGCGCCCGCGCCATGCTGCCCGTCCCGGCGATTCCGATCCTCATCACGTCCAGCCTCCCGTGGTTCCGTCCGTCGCATCCGGGACGACACTAGGAGAGCGCTCGGGCACCATCTGGTACGTGACCACTGATCAGGACTTCCTCGCCGACTGCCGTGCCCGGCTCGCCTTCGACCTGCTCGCCAACACCTGGAACGCGGTGGTGGTGTGGGCGCTGCGCGAGGCACCCGCGCGGCCCGGCGACCTGCGCGGGCGGATCGGCGGGATCAGCCCCAAGGTGCTGACGGAGACGCTGCGCCGGCTCCAGTTCAACGGCTTGGTGGAGCGCCGCGCGTACGCCGGATCGCCGCCGCGCGTGGAGTACTCCCTCACCGGGCTGGGGCGGACGCTGCTGGAGCCGATCGAGGCGTTCGGCGCCTGGGCCTTCGAACACGGCGAGGACGTGATGGCGGCCCGGGAGCGGGCCGAGGACGTCGACCGGGCACCGGGGAGCGCTCCCCCGGGCCGCCGGTAGCGGACCTGCCGGGACCGCCGGGGGCGGGTGCACGATGCGGCCCCCGACGGCCGCCGGGGGCTCAGCGCCTCCTGGTCAGCCGGCCCAGGAGGTTCTGGCCGCGGGTCGTCTGCCAGCGCGAGCGCGCCAGTCGCAGCACCGTGTCCCACTGCTGGCGCACCTCGTTGTCCGGAGGGCGCTCGCCGCGCCCGATCCGGTCGAGTTCGTCCTGCACCTCCCTTCCGGTCGCTGCCGAGGCCACGGTCGCGAGCATGGCCCCGAACAGGGCCGAGAGCATGGCGAAGACCGCCCCGATCGCGCCGTAGCGGTCCGTGGAGGAGTTGAAGAGGTGGGGCAGGTAGACGCCCACGGCCACCGAGTAGCCGCTCAGCAGGGTCGCCGCGATGCACCCGAACGGTACGAGGGCGGACCTGGGGATCCGGCCCGCGGACAGGAGCCGGCCGCTCCAGACGAGGAAGGCCGCCGTCAGCGGCGCTTCCACCACGGCCGCCGCCAGTTCCAGCGGTCTGCGGCCGAGAGCGGTGTGGACCCAGCCGCTCAGTGTGGCGTACGCGGCCAGCAGCGCGATCCACTTGAGGCCGTTGACCGTGTTGCGGACGCTCAACGGCTCCAGCTCCCAGCCCTGCTCGAACAGCCGCTGGGCGGCCCGCGCGAAACTCAGCACCGAGACGAGGAGGAAGGCGACCCCGAAGATCCCCGCGGTGCTGCTCCACTCGCTCGACGGGGAGAGCATGTCGCGCACGGCTTCGGCACCGTCTCCGGTGAGGCCGTAGCGGTCGATGACGCGTTCGGCGACGTCCTTGCCGCCCAGGCGGACGACGAGCGCGCTGCACAGGACGGCCAGGGGCACCAGGGCCGTCAGCGCGGCGGAGGCCAGGGCCATCGAGCGGTCGAAGCCCACGAGCCGCTGGAACCGGCTGACCACGCGCAGCGCGAACGCCGGGCGGAGCCAGAAGGTCGCCGTCCTCAGGATGGTCTCGCGGCTGATCCGTCTCGTCTGGCCCTCCGCGGTGGCAGTGGTGGGGTGGCGGCGGTGAGGTGGCGGCGCGAGGAGCCGGGCAAGCACGCCGCCGGTGTGATCCTCGCGCGGCGGGCCCGGCCCGCCCCGGCAACCCGCCGGGGCGATTGCCTCCGTCTTCCGCCGGATCCACCGCGGGCTCGTGGTCACCAGGGGACGACGCCGTCGTCCTCGAAGAAGGAACCGGTCGGGCCGCCGTCGGGGAGGGTGGCGAGCCGGATCGGGGTGGCTGCGCCCTGTGCGGGGGTGCGGGGTCCGTGGAAGCCCGTGAAGTCGGTGGCGACCAGGCCCGGGCAGGCGGCGTTGATGAGGATGCCGGTGCCGGCGAACTGTCGGGCGTACTGCAGGGTGAGGGCGTTGAGGAAGGATTTCGACGGTGCGTAGGCCGCCATGACGGGGCCGATCTCGGTGTCCGGGTCCGCCTGTCGGGTCAGGGAGCCGACGCTGCTGGAGACATTGACGATGCGGGGGGAGGCGGAGCGCCGCAGCAGTGGCAGCATCGCGTTGGTGACCCGGACGACGCCCATGACGTTGGTGTCCACGACGGTGCGGAGCACGTCCAGGTCGAGCGTGGTCGGATCCTGGAGCCATCCCGGGCCCATGTCGCCCGGGATGCCGGCGTTGTTGACCAGGGCGTCCAGGCGTCCGGCCACGCGTTCGATCAGTTCCGCGGCGGCGGTGACGCTGCGGTCGTCGGTCACGTCCAGCGGGACCCCGAACGCGTCCACGCCGGCGGCGCGCAGTGTGCCGACGGCGGCTTCGCGTCGGGTCGCGTCGCGGGCTCCCACACCGACGCGGTAGCCGAGGCTGCCCAGTCCGGCCGCGATCTCGTAGCCGATGCCCTTGTTCGCGCCGGTCACCAGCGCGGTGGTCGTTTCGCTCATGCCGATGATGTTGGTCCGTGGGCGGGTGGTGCGGCCAACACCGGTACGGTGCCCTGTCATACCCGGCGGGTATCACCGCGTATGCTGCGGCCGTGGACACCCTGGAGACCCGCGAGTTGAGGTACTTCGTGGCTGTGGCCGAGGAGTTGCACTTCGGGCGCGCCGCCGGGCGTCTCGGCATGGCCCAGCCGCCGCTGTCGCGGGCGATCCAGCAGCTCGAACGGCGCCTGGGGGTCCGTCTGCTGGAGCGCAACCGCCGTGGTGTGCGCCTGACGGGTGCCGGGGAGGTGCTGTTGCGGGAGGGCCGGGCGGCTCTCGACGCGGCCGCCGCCGCCGTGCGCCGCACCCGGCGCGCCGGGGGTGCCGACAGCCCTGGCGGCCCCCGCGCCCGGCTGGTCCTCGCGGTGAAGGCCGCCGCCTCCCACGAGCTGCTGCGGAAGCTCCTCGACGCCTACGCGGCCGAGCCCGACAGTGCCGAGATCGAGGTGCTGCCGTGCGGCATCCGCGAGCAGGAGGAGCTGCTGCGCGACGGACGCGCCGACGTCGCGCTCATGTACACGCCGTGGAACTCCCTCACCGGGTTCGACAGCGAGGCGCTGGAGGCCGAGGGGCAGGTCGCCGTCCTGCCGGCCGGGCACCCCCTCGCCGCCCGCGAGTCCCTGTCCCTGGCCGACGTCAGGGACGTCCCCGGTCTGCCGCTCGCCCGCTGGCCCACCCGCGGCACCTACGCACCCGGTCCTGGCCCCGAGATCCACAACCAGACACAACTGGCCCAGCTGATCGCCCTCGGACGCACCGTGGCGGTCGTCCCCGACTCCGCCCGATCCTGGCTGTGGGCCGAGCACGCGGCCGTTCCCCTGACCGACGCACCGTCCGTCGTGACCCACATCGTCTGGCCCGCGCACAGCCGCTCCCTCGCCCTGGCCGGCCTGGTCCGCACGGCCGCGCGGCTGTGGCCGGGTCAGAACGCGGGGCAGTGACACCGGCCCGCCGGCGAGTCGGGGGGCGGCGGAGCGCGGGGCGGCGGAGCGCGGGGCGGCGGCTCGGAGCCGGGGTGGGACGGGTGGGACCACCTGTCGGGGCCGCACGACACCACGTCGAGCGGGCTCGGCGTGCGGCCCCCGGGGCCCTACGACCGGTCAGACGGTGAGGAGTTCCGTGGAGGTGGTGGCGGCTTGCAGGGCGTCGGGGTCGGGGACGATGCCGATGCCCGGGCCGGTGGGGACGGTCAGACGGCCGTCGTGGAGGACGAAGGGGTCGGTGATGTCGCGGGTGTAGTAGCGGGCCGAGGCCGAGATGTCGCCGGGCAGGGTGAAGCCCGGGAGAGCGGCCAGCGCCAGGTTGGCCGCCCGTCCCAGCCCGGTCTCCAGCATGCCGCCGCACCACACCGGTACGCCGTTCGCCAGGCACAGGTCGTGGATCCGGCGGGCTTCCAGGTACCCGCCGACCCGGCCGGGCTTGATGTTCACGATCGAGCACGCCTCCTGCCGGATGGCGGTGGCCGCGTCCCGGGCCGAGGTGATCGACTCGTCCAGGCAGATCGGGGTGTCCATGCGGGCCGCCAGCCGGGTGTGCGAGAGCAGGTCGTCCGCGGCGAACGGCTGCTCGATCAGTGTCAGCCCGTAGGCGTCGAGCCGGCGCAGGTGGGGCTGGTCCGCCGGACTGTAGGCGGTGTTGGCGTCCACCTGCAGGGCGATGTCCGGGCCGAACGTCTCCCGGACCGCGCGAAGCGGCTCGATGTCCCAGCCCGGTTCGATCTTCAGCTTGATCCGGGCGTAGCCCGCGCGCAGATAGCCGTCGACGGCGCTGATGAGCTCGTCGACGGTGTCCGTGATGCCGACCGACACGCCGACCGCGAGCTCGGTGCGCGTGGCCCCGAAGTACTGGGCGAGGCTGATGCCGGCGGTCCGCAGTTCGGCGTCCAGTACCGCCATCTCGACGGCCGTCTTGGCCATCGGGTTGCCTCTGACCGGCCGGAGCAGCTCGGGCACCAGCGCCGCGGTCAGCCCGGGGGCCCGGGACAACCGGGGCAGCAGGAACTCACGGACGACTTCCCGGGCCCCGGCCAGGTACTCGGCGCTGTACGTCGGATCGTCGTCGGCCACGCACTCGCCCCAGCCGACGGCTCCGTCGGCCGTGGTCACCTTGACCAGCAGCGAGTTCCGGTGTTCCTGGGTGCCCAGTGAGGTCCGGAAGGGCGCGACCAGGGGCAGGGCCACCTCGCGCAACTCCACCTGCCGCAGCTTCATTCCGATGTCTCCTTCCGTCGCAGGACGTACCAGCCGGAGCGGTCGAACCCGTCGATCCGGTAACCGTTCTCCAGGGCGCCGCCGAGCGCCTGGCGCATCGCGGAGCGCCAGCGCCGGGCGGCGGCCGGGTCCCTTCGCCGCAGGGACTCGGCGTCCGCCGGGGTGACACAGCGCAGGACGTCGCCGGTCGCGGCGCGCGGTACGGGCTCGCCGTCGCCGTCCGCTTCGAGCACGGGTTGCGCCGCGGCCAGGTCCGGCAGCGGTGCCGGTGCGTGCGGCGTCCCGTGCACCGGCCAGCTGACGAACAGCCGGTCGGAGTCGTCGCCGTCGTTGATGCCGTCGTCCAACGGCCCGTAGAAGTCGGGCAGGTACGCCTCCGCGACCGCCCCGAGCCGTTGCAGGTTGAAGTAGGCGTTGCGGCGGATCAGCGGGTCGTACGTCCACGAGATCGAGGTCAGGCCCGCCTGGGCGGCCCATTCCCGCTGGTGCGACTTCATCGCCGCGCCGATCCCGCGCCCGTGCATTTCCGGCAGTACGCCGGCCACGTGCGAGTGGAGACTGTCCCCGATGGTGCGGAACCCGGCGGTCACGCCGACCATCGCCGTCCCGAGGTACGCCGCCGCGACGTAGCCGCCGGTGTGGGCGAGCGCGCACATCACGTCCAGGGCCAACGGTGGCTCGGCGGTGTCCGGGGTGTTCCACACGGTGCGCAGCACCGCGTCGGCCTGCTGGAGTTCGGGTACGGTCCGAAGCAACCGGATTCGGACGTCCGCCCGTTCCGCGTCGGCGGAAGGAGAATCGACCATGTGACGAGTCTGCTCGGCGGACCGCGCCGGGCCGTTGGCGTCCGGGCCCACGTTCACCTGGCCTCCTTTGTGTCGATGTCCGGCAGCCGTAGCCGCAGCGCCAGCGCCAACCGCAGGTCCGGATCGTCGATGTCGATCAGCTCGGCCAATCGGACGCGGGTGACCGGGTCGTGCGGGGTGGAGTTCCACCGGCAGCCGTCGCCGTCCTTCGGGAAGTCGACCGTGTCGAACCAGTTGACGCCCCGGAACCGGGGGTAGCCGGGTGTGTCACCGGACTTGACCCGGTGGAAGAACGCGGCGAACGCCTTGTCGAGACGACGCAAAGTGGCCTGCTGTGAGCTGAACGACCAGCGGCCCTGACGCTCGGGGTCGAATGCCCGGATCTCCTTGAGCTGCGCCGACTGCTCGCCGTACCGGACGGTCGTCTTCGAGACATGCCGGTAGGCCTCTCGGCGCTCCTGCAACGCCCCGTTGTACAGCGAACAGTGATCCCGCAGCATCTCCGCGAGCGCCTGCGCCTGGCCGACGGTGGGCCGCATGAGGAACTTGTACGCACGGATCACCCGGCCCACCCCCTTTCGGTCTCCGTCATCAACATGCCACAGGCCACTGACAATGTGCACGGTCACTCCGGCGCTCCGCGCCTCCGGGCCGAGGATGCGTTTCCCTCCCCGGCTGAAGCCGGGGACACCCACGCAAGATCAGGGATGGACCGGGTGGAGTGGACGCCGATGAGGGACACCTCGGGGCGGGCGGCGGAGAGCGGGCAGCGGGTGGGGGCCGTCAGGTGGCGCGGTTGAGGCCGGGAGGAAGTCCCAGGGGGGCGGTGTCGTCGGGCTGTCTGACGAAGCGCATCCGGTGGACACCGTGCGTGCTGATCAGGAGGTCGTCGCCGCTGGGGCGCAGGCTGATCAGGCCGCCCGCACGGAACGCGCCGTCCGGTGCCGGTTCGATCGTCCCGGCGAACTCCAGGCCGAGTTCGAGCGTGCCGTCCCGGGTGACCGTCGCCAGGATGCCGAGCTCCGGACTGCGGTAGACGGCCGGTGGCAGCGTGGCCCCGGCAGCCGCGGGGGGACAGCGCCGGTACTCCGTGGCGCGGCCGGGGCGGTACACCGATCCGATCCTGATCGTGCCGGACGACATCCGCAGCCAGAAGCCGGCGCTGTCCTCCAGGCCCTGCCAGCTGCCGTCGACGGCCGGTGCGAACTCGCCGGCGGACGGCGCGTCGTGGATGCGGATCCGGCCGTTGCCCACGGCGTCGATCCGCAGGGTGAGGCCGGATCGCGGATCCAGCCAGTCCCCCGTCAGCCGGGCGGCGGGCTCGGCGGCCGCCGGGTGCGCCATCGGCTCGACGGGATCGTCCTCGGGCAGCCCGGCGGCCAGCCGGAGCACCCGGGTGGCCAGCTTCGCGGCGTCGATCGAGGAGTTGTTGCTCAGCAGCGCCACGCCGAGGTCGGCGTCCGGCATGAACAGCAGCTGGGAGCGGTATCCGGGGACACCGCCGGCGTGGCCGAACGCCGGGTGGCCCGCGATCGTCGTGTGGTAGAGACCCAGCGCGTACGGCCACTCCTCCCCGTCGCCGGAGTCGACCCGCCGCACCAGCCCGTCGCGGATGTCGGCGCCCAGGACCCGGCCGTCCTGCAGGAATCCGAACCACGGCGCCAGGTCGGCGACGCTGGTGGCCAGGCCGCCGTCGCCGACCGCGGACTCCTCGGTGTCGGCGCGCCGGACGGCACCGCGGGTGACGTCGTACCCGTAGGCGAATCGCGGCAACGGCTCCTGGCTGTCCTCGCGGAACACGGTCTCGTTCATGCCCAGCGGTGTGAACATCCGGTCCGTGGTGAACTCCCCCAGGGTGCGGCCGGTGAGCCGCCGCACGAGCGAGGCGACCAGGACGTACCCCGTGTTGGAGTACGAGAACGCGGTCCCCGGGTCGAAGTCGACCTCGGTCAGTCCTGCCACGAAGGCCAGCGTCTGATCCTGGGTGATCCTCGTCAGCGGGCGGCCGGCGATCGTCATCAGGGCCAGCCAGTCCCGCAGACCGCCCGTGTGCCGCAGGCATTGACCGACGGTCACCGGCACCGCCAGCTTCAGCTCGGGCAGGTGCGTCCGGATGTCGTCGTCCAGCGACAGCCGCCCGTCCCGGCACAGCAGCAACGCCGCCGCGGCGGTGAACTGCTTGCTCATGGAAGCGATGTCGAACCGCGTCCTGGTGTCGACCGGCGCCTCGAACTCCACGCTCGCCAGCCCCGCCGACGCCTGGTGGATCAGCTTCCCGTCGGTGTAGATCCCGACGGACAGTCCCGGGTCTCCCGGGCGTACCGCCGAGCCCACGAGCTCGGACAGTGTTGTTGAGATGGCCATGCGTCACAGACTCTCAGCCGCGGCTGCCCGGAGGGTTTGTCCTGACCGGCAAAATCCGCTCGCCCAACGTTGGCCGAAAGGACATGCCCCTGTGCCGCCTGCGCCCCGGAGGCGTGTGCGCCGCCGCTCGCCCTGTCCCGGCTGGGGGGCGCAACCGTACGCGGCGTTCAACGGGGACCTGGCGCCGCTCCGCCGAGCCGCTGGTAGAGGACCTGCCGGGACCGCCGGGTGCGGGTCACGAGCCCGGCGCGGTGAAGGAGTTGCAGGTGGTAGGAGACGGTGGCCGGGCTCAGGTAGAGCCGCCGGGCGAGCTCCGTCGTGGAGCGTGGCTGGCTCAGCTCGGCCAGGAGCTTCAGCCGCGTCGCACCGATCAGCGGATGGTCCTGCTCCGGTGGGAGGCAGTCGACCTGCGCGGCGGGGTAGACGATCAGCGGGATGCGTGGGCTGGGCGCACCGGGCGGCTCCCCGGCGCAGAAGAGCGCCCAGTCGACGAAGACGCTCGGCGTCAGGATGACCGCGTCCGCGTCCAGTGTCAGCTGGTGGATGCCCTCGGTGCGGAGGTGGACGATCAGTTCGCCGTCGCGCCACTCCAGGTTCGGCGCCAGAGCGTTGAGGACCTCGGCGAGCCCGCGCCGGGCGATCTCGGCGGCCCGGGCGGCGACGTCGGCCTCCAGCCGGGCCCGGATGGCCGGCCACGAGGGCTCCAGCGCCTCGTGCCAGAACCGCGCCATCTCGTCGGCGAGACGGCGCGCGAAGTGGTCCTCCCCGCGGTCGAGGGCCCGCAGGAGTTGGGGCGGCGGCGGGTGGCCGCCGGGATCCCAGGAGTGGCCGTTGACGGCGGCGGCCAGCTCGTAGCGGATCCGCTCCTGCGGGGTCGTCGCGATCTGGTGCAGCGCCGTGTCGATGTCGGTCAGGAAGGCCGGGGGCTCCGGCCGCAGGAAGTCCGGGGCGTAGCCGAGGGGGCCGCCTCCGCCGACCACGGCCAGCAACCCGAGCCGGTGCCGGGACAGCGCGTCCGTGGCCCTGGTCCGCCACGACGGGGTCAGGGTGCCCGGGCTGTAGCCGACGAGGCGGAGCAGGTCCTTGGCGGAGCCCACGGGCGAGACCGCGAACCTGACGCCTCCCAGCCCCCGGGCGCCCAGGCGGATCCGGATCACGAGCGCTCCTCCTTCGCCGGCCCATTCGAAAGAAATCGAATCACTCGACCGGTCAATCGGCGTGGCGTTTCCTGGATTCACCGCACCGCCCCACCCTTGAAGGGACTCCAGGACCCTTGATCATCCACCACATGACATCCGGACGAAGGGGACACCAGATGAGACTCGCCGGCCACAACGCGGCGACACGCACCCTGACGAAGCTCGGCGCGGGGGCCATGGGGCTCGCCGCGGTCGCGTTCGTGGCGGGGGTGGCGCCGGCCTCGGCGTCGGCACCGACCGCGACGGAGCACCGCGGCGCCGTCTCGTCCCCCTCGGTCAGGGACGGGGAGATCGTGGAGCTCTGGAACCTCAACAGCCAGCACTGCCTGTCGGTCGGGGGCGGGAGCACGGCGGGCGGGGCCGGGGTCATCCAGTGGTCCTGTTACGGCGGCGCCGAGCAGTACTGGGGCCTCTACCCCCTGCCCAACACCGGCGGCGGCTACGAGATCAGGAACAAGAACAGCGGCAAGTGCCTGGCCGATCCGGCGAGTTCGCAGAACGCCGGCGTCCAGCTGATCCAGTACGGCTGCGACAGCGGGCCGGAGCAGACCTGGTACTTCGGCTCGAACCCGGACACGGGCTTCGCGCAGATCAGGAACCGGGTGAGCAACATGTGCGCCGCGGTCGGCGGTTCGAGCACGACACCGGGTGCCCCGGTCGTCCAGTGGCCCTGCACCGGCGGTTCCGAGCAGCGGTGGACCGCCTCCGCGTGACGGCCGACCGCCCGGCCACCGTCGCCCGGTGACCGACGTCTCGCGGCTTCGCCCCACCGGAGCCGCGAGACCCGCCCCCGCTCCCCCGCCTCACTCCTGCCGCGCTGCGAAGCACCGGCCGTCCGACCCGCCGCCAGTTCCGGGCCGGAAATACCTCGATGCTGCTCCCGGACGCCCGGGAACAGCATCGAAGGGGGTGTCTGTCCGGTGTCAGAAGAGGACTTCTCCGTCGGGATAGCCGTTGCCGATCCTCACACCCGGGGCGTATCCGCCGGTGCCGTCGCCCTTGTGGAACCAGAGGTAGCCGTAGGTCTTGCCGCTCTCGTGGTCGCGGGCTACGAGGTCCGGGTTGCCGTCGCCGTCGAGATCGCCGGGTGCGGCCAGAGCGGTGTAGACCTGCCAGCCGTTGTCGATCGGGACGGGTGCCTGGTAGCCGCCGGTGGCGGTGCCCTTGAGGAGCCAGAGGCCTCCGGCCGCGTCCCGGGCGACGAGGTCGGGGGCGGCTGCCCCGTCGCGTGCGAAGTCGCCGGCCGCGATCAGTGTGTCGTAGTCGCCCCAGGCCTGGCCGGGTGCGGGCGGGTCGAGCTTCACGGCGGCCTGCTGGGCGTATCCGCCGTCGGCCGTGCCCGGGTACCGCCACAGGTCGCCGAGTCCGTCGCGCACGAGCAGGTCGGGATATCCGTCGTGGTCGGTGTCACCGGGGGCGAGCAGGGCTCCCTTGGTGTCGCTCAGGCTCTGCAGTCCGCTGCCCACCTGGACACGGGTGCTGCCGGAGTAGGAGCCGGTGGCGGGGTCGACCGGGTACCGCCACAGCAGCCCGTTCCCGTCCACCGCGACCACGGTGTCGCCCTGGCGGGCGATGCGCTTCATGCCGCCCCAGCCGAACCCGACCTTGCAGGCTCCGGCGAGGGTGCCCCCGCTCTTCCCGGCGTACCGGTACAGTCCGCCGCCCGCGTCCACCCGGAAGACCGCTCCCGCCGCCGGAGTCGCGGATGCGCAGTCCTGCCACCGGGCCGCGCCGTGCAGGATCGCGTGGTCGGAGACGTCACGGTTCACCGGCAGCGCGTCGCCCCGCTCATCGGTGAAGAAGCTCGAGGTGAAGAAGATGTAGTCGATCTTCCGGTCGGCGGTGTCGTCGCCGTTCGGGTCGCGCAGCACGGTGTCGTCCTTGGTCCGCTCACCGGAGCGACAACGGGGTTTCCCGGTGCACACGCTCTGGAAGAAGCCGGGGCCGACGTCCGTCTCGTCGACCTCGGTCATCGCTCCGGTGCCCCGGGTGTTGCTGTAGGCCTCCGGCGAGTAGAACGGCTTCGTGCCGTCGTTCCACGGCTGGGTGTTGAAGTCACCGCCCAGAACGACTGGGACATTCTCGCCCTGCCATCGCTTCACCGTGTCGGAGAGCCGCACGGCCTCGGCGTCACGAAGGGCCTTCTTCGCCGGAATGCTCTCGTCCCCCCAGTACAGGTGGACGGAGCACACCCAGGTGGAACGGTTCTGCAGGTAGACCCTCATACAGGGGCTCGTGATGTTCTCGGGCTCCTGGCGCACACCGTTCGAGGTGTAGCCGTTCAGATCCAGGTTCACGATGCCATCGCGCTCGTCCTCGACGGGCCGGTCGGCGTCGGCATGGCGCGCCCCCTTGGAGAACACGGCCATCCCGTAGGAGGACCAGCCCCGGCAGATCGTGTGCCCGTCGATCACCGCGTCCTTCTCCACGGTCTTGGCGTAGTGCCCGGTGTATCCGGGAAGCCGTGTGGCGATGTCGTCGTACTGGTACTCGCAGACCTCCTGAAGGAAGATCACGTCCGCGTTCCACGCGCCCGTGCCTTCGGCGGCCACCGTGGCCTCACGCAGGCCGATCTCGGGTGGCGTGCCCTCCGCCACCACGCAGGCGTGACCGCACAGGTTGTAGGTGGAAACCCTGATCGGCGGCGCGCTGCCCGGATCCACGACATCGCCGGCTGCCACGGCCGCCGACGCCCCGACGACACCCACCGTCAGCAGGAAAGCCAGGCTTCCCAGTAGCGCCACTACGGACTTGAACGTTCTCACGTAACTCCTCACCAGAACCCGGCCTTGACCCCGGATTCGATCAAGGTAACGGATCGCATGTCCACGTGAGACCGCTGACGTCCTGGCCGACGTCTCGCGGCTTCGCCCCACCGAAGCCGCGAAACCCGCCCCCACACCACCACCTCACTCCTGCCGCGCTGCGAAGCACCGGCCGTCCGCTCCGACGCCCGCGCTTGCCCACCCGGAGACGGCCGCCCCCGCCAGGTCTGCACGGACGACCCGCGCACGCTCCCGTCGACGTGTTCGATCTCGGGGCTTCGACATGCGGCTTTCCTGCCACCGGGACGCCGATACTCGATACGGTAGCGGTCCGTAGTGATGTCAACACGGCGTTCAGGGAGCCAGCGTGGGGGGCATCGGCGTCACGTTCGGCAGGTTCATCGCGCTTCGCCGTACCGGTCTGGGCTGGACCCAGGTCCGGATCGCCGCAGAGCTCGATCGCAGCGAGGACTGGGTGTCCCAGGTCGAGCGGGACATGCAGCAGGTCAAGGACCTGACGCTGCTTCAACGGCTGGCCGATGTACTGGGGGTGCAGTTGGCCGAGCTGATCGCCCTGCCGCAACCGGCCGCCGGGCGGCCGAGAACGCGTCCTCGCAGGGCCGTCTCCGCTACGCTGACGAGCACTTCCGCTGCCGAGGAGGACGATGTGCGACGCCGCCCGTTCCTGACCCTGGCGGCTGCCGCCCTCTTCTCCCCTGCCGTCGGCCGGCAGGCCGCCCATGCCGAGGGAAAGACCCCGTTGAGCGGCCTCGAAGACCTCCTGCTGTACGGGGCGGACCGGGTCCCGGCTCCCCGCAGCGAACCGACCCAGGAGAGCGTCGCCACTTCCCTGGTGATGTCGCGCCAGGAGTTCAAGGCGGCCCGGTACGACGCCCTCGCCAAGGCCCTGCCGGGCCGGATCGCCGCCGCCGAACTGGTCGGCACGCCCGAGGAGCGGGCCCGCAACGTCGCCCAGCTCTACAACGTCGCGGTGCGGCTGTGCATCAAGGTCGGCACCAACAACCTCGTGGCCATCACCGCCGACCGCGCGTTGACCGCCGCCCGGCTGGGCGGCGACCCCCTGGTCACCGCCGAGGCCCAGCGGATGGTCTCCAGTTCCTGGCGCCGCCAGGGCAGCCTGGCCCGTGCGACGGACATCGCGGTGGTCGCCGCCGAGGAACTGCTCACCGACGGAACGGTGCCGGAAGCCGCCCGGCTGGCCGTCCGCGGCGACCTGTACGCCACCGCGGCCTACACCGCCGCGAAGTCCGGCGACCGGTCCTACGCTCACGCCCTGATCCGGGAGGCCGCGGACAGCGCCGCGGCCGCCGGCCGCACCTCAGGCCAGGTGGACGGCATCCGGGGTGTCGCCCTGCACGAGCTGTCCGTGCACTACGAGCTCGGCGACGCCGGGAAGGCGATCGAGCTGGCCTCCACGATCGACCCGGCCGCTCTGCCGACCGCCGAGCGGCAGGCCCGGTTCTTCATCGACGTGGCCCGCGCGTTCGACCAGTGGGGCAGGCCCGCGCAGTGCTACCGGGCCCTGCTGGCCGCCGAGGAGGCCGCCCCGCAGGAAGTCCGGCGCGGCGCGGTCCGTGACCTCGCCACCGGCCTGGTGCGGCACGACCGCAAGCTGCCCGGTATCCGGGACTTCGCCGAGCGCGCGGGCGTGCAGATCATCTGATCCGTAGCCGGACCACGGCCCGTAGTGCGGCTACGGATCCGGCCTTCGTCGCGGTAGTTCACTGGAGAACGTCCGCACCCCCTGTTGCCGAAGGCCCTGACACACCCACGCACGGCGCCCCTCACGTCGGCATCGCGGTCCGCCAGCGGGCCGACACTCGGCCACCTCGCCGGACCTGCCCGTCTCCCGGGCGCCGCGGGGCCGCCACGACCGCCGCCTCTTCCACTCGCTCGCCCGAGAGGAGACCCAGCCATGCCCCGGCTGACCGACACGCCCACGATCGACACCGCCCCGGAGCACGTCGACCACCGCACCACCCCCGCCTACTACATCGACACCGCGGCCATCACCGACCCGGTTGTGCGGCACCTGCTGAACCGCTGCCACACCGTCTTCGGCATCAAGAAGGCCGTCACCGACCTGCTGGCCGGACGCCTGGACATCCCACTGCCGCAGACCACCGGGGTGATCGAGCCTGGCGCGATCGTGCGGGGCCGTGTGATCGTGGCGGCCGGTGCCGTCATCGCGGAGGGCGCCCACGTCACCGGCCCGGTGCTGGTCTGCCCCGGCGCGGTGATCGAGGCCGGGGCCCGGGTGCGCGACACCACCGTCATCGGCCCCGGCTGCCGGATCGGCTTCGGCGCCGAGGTCACCCGCTCCCTGCTGACCGGCGGGGTCTTCATGAAGCACACCAGCTTCGTCGGCGACTCCGTACTCGGCCTCGGCGTCAACATCGGGGCGTTCGTCTCCACCACCGGCCTGCGCGTCACCTCCGGCCCGGTCACCGAACCGGCCACCGAGGAGATGTGCGCCCACCTCGACGGCCGCCGGGTACCCACCGGCCAGACCAAGTTCGGCGCGGTGATCGGCGACGGCGTGATCGTCCCCGCCGGCACCGTCCTCCAGCCCGCCACTCTCATCGGCGCGCACACCCTGCTCTACCCCAAGACCCAGGTCGGGGGCTTCTTCCCCTCCGGAAGCCAGGGGAGGTGACCATGCCCACCACCGGCACCACCACGACCGACGACCGCGCCATACACATCACCGGCGGCCACCGCCTGGCCGGCGCCACCACCGTCCAGGGCAGCAAGAACATCGCCCTGCACCTGTACGCCGCCGCGATCCTCGCCGACGAGCCTCTGACCCTCCTCGGCGCCCCCGGGATCCTGGACACCGGCGTGGTCGCCGACATCCTGCAGCGCACCGGCACCCGTGCCACCGTCAACGGCGACGAGTTCGCCACCCGCCCGGCCGACTCCTACCTCCCCGTCATCCCGGACGACCTGGGACGGCGCATCCGCACCACCGCAGTGATGGGCGGCGCTCTGCTGGCCCGCGCCGGCAAGGCCACCTTCCCCACCCCTGGTGGCGACGCCTTCTGCGTGCGGTACATCGACCGGCACCTGGCGGCGATGGAGGCCGCCGGAGCCGAAGTGGAAACCGGCCGGGGCAGGGTTCGGGCCCGCTTCACCGGCAAGCGGCTGCCGTTCACAACGGACGCGGAAACCCGCTCGTGGGGGCCGAGTCTGGGGGCGACGGTCACCGCCATGCTGCTGGCCGCCCGCACCACGGGCACCTCCACAATCCTGAACCCGAGCATGGAGCCCGAGGTCACCCACACCGCCGCCCTGCTCTCGCAGGCCGGGGTCGGCGTCGAGTGGCAGGGCAGGAAGGCCCTGCACGTCACCGGCACCGACCGTGTCCGGGGCGGGGTGTGCACCGTGCCGCCGGACCGACTGGAGGCCGCCACCCTCGCGCTGGCCGCCGCCGTCACCGGCGGCACCGTGCACCTGGACGGTTTCCCCGTCGCCGCGTTCCCCGACGGCCTGGTGGCGGTGTTCGCCGACGCCGGCCTCCGGCTCGACCCGCTGGACGGCGGAACCACCCTCAGTGCCCCGGCCGGGCCGCGGGCGGTACAGGTGACCACCGGGCCGCACCCCGGCTTCCCGACCGACGTGCAGCCGCAGCTGACCGCCTTCCTGACCCAAGCCGAGGGCACCTCCCGCCTCGAGGAGCGGATCTACACCCGACGCGGCACCCACCTGCCCGCCCTCGCCGCCCTCGGTGCGAGCGTCAACGCAACGGGCTCGGTAATCACCGTCCGGGGCCGGTCCGTGCTCAGGGCCGCCGACGTGGCCGGGGAGGACATCCGGGCCGCGACCGCTCTCGTGATCGCCGCCCTGGCCGCCGAGGGCACCTCTACGATCCGAGGGATGTACCACCTTCGGCGCGGATACGGCAGCCTGCTGCCGAAGTTGGCCGCGCTCGGTGCCCACCTGACGATCGACCAGGAGAAGCCGTGACCACCACCGTGCCGTGGAAGCCGAATGCGCTCGCCGACCTGCGCGAGTGCCTGGACCTGATGACCGCTGACGGCACCGTGCCCGGCGGAGTCATCGCCCACGGCACCTTCGACACAGAGCCCGGCTACCTGGCCTCCGGCATCGTCGCCCCCGAGTGCGGCGACGCCCGGCCGGGACCGGACACGGTGTACGACGTGGCCTCGCTGACCAAGGTCCTGGCCACCTGGCCGCTGGTCGCCACCTCCCTCATGGATGGCTTCACCCCGCACACTCCGATCCGCGAACTGCTGACCGGCATCCCGGCCGAGGCGCCCGGCGGCCAGGTGACGGTCAGTCAGATTCTGGCCCACACCTCCGGCCTGCGGGCTGACACCCGACTCGACCAGTACCGGCACCGCCCCGAACCACTCGCCGAACTGATCTGCGGAGAGCCGCTGATCGCCGACCCCGGAACCGGCCACCGCTACATCAACCGCGGGTTCATCCTCCTCGGCCTGGCCCTGGCCCAGTACCGCTGCCGGCGCCTGGACGAACTCGCGACCGAGCTCTGGCAGCACCTCGGCATGACAGGCACGACCTACGGGCCGGTGCCCCGCTCCGCTCGGATCGCCCCGACCGAGCAGCGCCTGCAGGGCGGCCCCCGGCTGTGGGGCATGCCGCACGACGACAACGCCGCCCTGCTCGGTGGAGTCGCCGGCCACGCCGGGGTGTTCACCACCCCGGCCGACCTCGCCACCTTCGCCACCCACCTGCTGACCTCGCACGCCACCGACGGGCCCCTGGGCCGCTGGCTCGCCTACAGCATGCAGCCGCAGGCCGAGATCGAGCCTGGCCTTCAGCGGGGCCTGGCCTGGATCCTCGCCGACGAAGGACGAGTGGCCTACCACCACGGCTTCACCGGCACCAGCCTCTACCTCGCCCCCGCGACCGGCCGTTACGTGGCCATCTGCACCAACGCCGTCTACCACCACCAGGACAACCGCGCCCGGCTCGCGCCGCTGCGGGCACTCGCGCTCAAGGCGATCGCCGACGAACCCTAGGAGAGCCGCCGTGCCCGGACCCACCCTCGCGTCCCTCACCACGCTGCGGCTCGGCGGCCCGATCACGGAGCCGCTGCGGCTCTCGGACCTCGACGACTGGCAGGAACTGGTCCGTACCGTCGGCCACCGCGAGGAGCACCGCCCCCTCACGCTCGGCCACGGCAGCAACGTCATCGCCTCCGACACCGGACACTCCGGCACCGTCGCCGTGATGAACACCCGGGGCATCACCGCGAAGAAGCAGGAGGGCGGCGCCGTCCTGGTCACGGTGCAAGCCGGCCACCCGCTCACCGACCTGGTCGCCTGGGCCGCGTCCGAGAAGCTGGCCGGGACCGAGTGCCTGGCCGGGATACCCGGCACCGTCGGCGCCGCCCCCGTCCAGAACGCCGGAGCCTACGGCCGGCAGATCGGCGACGTCCTCGAGCACGTGACCGCCTGGGACTGGGACGCCGGCCTCCTGCGGACCCTGCCCGCGCGGGCATGCCTCCTGCGGCATCGCGGCAGCCGCTTCAAGAGCGACCCCGGCCGCTGGACCATCCTCACCGTCGCCATCCGCCTCACCCGCACCCCGGCCGCCCCCGTCTCCTACCAGCCGCTCGCCGACGAACTCGCGGTCGAGCCCGGAAGCAGACCGCCCGTCACCGAGGTCACCACCGCGGTCCTCGCCAACCGACACCGCCGCGGACTCCTGCTCGACCCTCACGGCCCCGACGCCCGACAGGTCGGTTCCGTCTTCCTCAACCCACCTGTCACCGCTGCCCAAGCCGACCGCTGGTCAGCCGCCGGCTGCCCCGTCCACACCGACAGCGACGGTCAACTGCGGGCCGGCGCAGGCTGGCTCCTCGAACTCACCGGCTGCCACCCCGGACAGAGGATCACCGAGAGCATCCGGTGTTCGGAAGCTCGCACCCTCACCCTCACCGCCCACGACGGCGCCACCGCAACCGGCTTCACACGAGCCCTGGCCGACCTCTCCGGACGCGTCGAGGCTGTCACCGGGATCGCACTGCGGCCCGAGCCTCTCGCGATCGGAACGTGGCCGCAGGCGCACGCCTTCATCGATACCGGCACGAGCCGCACGCGCCGCGCGCCGCCGCCTGACCGGTGTCCGCGCGATTGGGTGGCGACCGCTATTGATCCCCCACTGTTCACCGGGGCCTGCTGGAGTGGACGGGTTCTCCCCCGCGCCCGTCGCACTCCTCACCGAACAGGTCAGGTGAACGACATGCTCGACCACCCCACCCGCCCGGCCCGGGCCGCGCTGTACCTGCGCTGCTACCCCACCGACGCGGCGGGCCTGGACTACCAGCGCGCGGTGCTGGAGCGCCTGGCCCGGCAGCGCGGACTGCCGCTGCCCACCGCGTTCCTGGACGACGGGGTGCGCTCCGGCGATCAGCGCCCCGCCCTGGAGCGGCTGCTGGAGCGGGCCGGGCAGGGCTGGGTGAACGTGGTGCTGGTGCCCGGGCCGTTCGTCTTCTCCCTCGACGACCGCAGCGCCCGGGCCACCGTACGCCGGCTGGAGGCGCTGGACTGCACGGTCCTCGAACTGACCGGCCGGGACGCCCTGCCGCTCCACGCCCTCACCGCCTGAACGCACCGCCTGAACAGACCACCGGGGCACACGGCCCGAGCACAGCCCCTGAACACCGCCTGCACACCCCCGCACCACCCGTACCGCGACGGCGACCCGGCGGCCACGGCCGGGGGCCGTCACGGCATGATGGGGCCATGGCCTTCGCATCCCTCCTCGGCGAGCCCCCCGCACGTGACCTTGCCGGACGGCCGTGAGCCGGCCGGTCGAGCCGGGAGTGCCCGGCGACGGATTCGCGTTCGTGGGGCGCCGGCCCGAACTGGACCGCCTGACCCAGGCGATGCTCCACCCACCCGCCGTCGTGCTGGTCGAGGGCGAGGCCGGCCTGGGCAAGTCCCGCCTGGTGGCCGAGGCCTCGGCCCGCGCCGCCGACGAGGGCCGCCTGGTGCTGACCGGCTTCTGCCACCCCCTGCGCGAGCCGCTGGCCTTCGGCCCGGTGGTGGACGCGCTGCGCGGCGTCGGCCCGTTCCTGCCGCCCGCCGACCGCATCCCCGCCAGCGCCGGGGCGCTGCGCCCGCTGCTGCCCGACCTCGCCGACCGGCTGCCGCCGCTGCCCGCGGCCGCCGGCGAGGGGACGCCCGGGCTGCGGCTGCTCGTCCAGGCGGTGCGCGCCCTGCTCGGCGCGCTCGGCGAGACGGTGCTGGTCGTCGAGGACCTGCACTGGGTGGACGACGCGACCCGCGAGCTGCTCCTGCTGCTGGCCCGGGACGTGCCGCAGGGCCTGGCCCTGGTGCTCACCTACCGGGCCGAGGACCTGCCGCCCGACACCCCCGCCCTGGGCGCCGCCTACCGGCGCCCGGCCGGGGTGGGCGGCGCGCTGGTGCGGCTGGCCCCGCTCGCCGAGGCCGAGGTCCACGAGCTGGCCCGGGCCGCGCTCGGCCCGCGCGCCACCGCCGCCCTCACCCGGGTGCTGTTCGACCGCAGCGAGGGCCTGCCGCTGGTCGCCGAGGAGGACCTGATCACCCTGGGCGAGCGGCGCGGCGCCGACGCGCTGACCAACGCCGCGGACCTGGCCGCCGACCTGGAGCAGTCCGAGGTGCCGCGCGGCCTGCGCGACGCCGTCACCGAGCGGCTCGCCACGCTGTCCCCGGACGCCGCCGCGATCGCCTCCGCGGCCGCGGTGCTCGGCGTGCCCGCCGGGGAGGACCTGCTCGCCGCCGTGGCCGGCCTCGGCCCGCAGGCCGCCGAGGACGGCCTCACCGAGGCGCTGCGGGCGGCGGTGCTCAACGAGAAGCCGCTGGCCCGCTACGGGTTCCGGCACGTCCTGGCGCAGCAGGTGGCCTACCGGCGGCTGCCCGGGCCGCGGCGCGGCGCCCTGCACCGGCGTGCGGTGGCGGCGCTGGGCGCGCGGGAGCCGCGGCCGCTGGTGCAGATCGCCCATCACACCCTGGCGGCGGGCGACCGGGCGGCGTGGCAGGAGGTGGCCGAGGCGGCGGCCGGGCAGGCGGTCGCGCTCGGGGACAGCGGCAGTGCGGGCGCGCTGCTGCGCCGGCTGCTGGACGAGCCCGACCTCGATCCGCGCCGGCGCGGGCGGGCCGCGCTCGCGCTGGCGCGGATCGCCGCCGACGGCGTGGACTCGGTGGCCAGTGCGGCGACGCTGACCGCGATCATCGCCGATCCGCGGCTGCCGGTGCCCGACCGCGGCGAGATCCGTCTGTCGCTGGGCTTCCTGATGGCCGTTCACGGCGGGGACCGGGCCGGTTTCGACCGGATGGAGGAGTCCCTGGAGGAGCTGGAGCAGCGTCCGTCCCGGGCGGCCCGGGCGATGGTGGCGCTGGCGATGAACGAGCGCGACGGCGCCGGCGAGCGGGCCTGGCAGTGGCTGGAGCGGGCCGAGCGGACGCTGGCCGCGAGCCCGGACGAGGAGGTGGCCGCCGCGGTGCGGGCCACCCGGCTGACCTTCCTGGCGCGTGAGGGCGACCCTTCGGTGTGGGAGCGGCTGGAGGAGCTGCCGCGCAGCTCGCCGTGGCCGGAGATCGTCCGGCAGACCACCCGCGCGCTGTACAACGCGGGTGAGATCGCCGTCGAGCTGGGCCACGACCGGCGGGCGGCGCGGCTGTTGGAGGAGAGCCGGCGTCTGGCCCGGCAGGCGGCGATCCCCTATCTGGAGTGCTACAGCCGGATCGCGCTGGTGCGGTTGGACGGGCTGGCCGGGCAGTGGGAGGGACTGGAGGAGCGGCTGGCGGCGCTGGGCGCGGAGTTCCCGGACCTCGCGATGGCCGGGGTCGAGCAGGCCCTGCTGCTGGGCCGGCTGGCTGCCGCGCGCGGCCGGCTCGCGGTGGCGCACGCCCATTTCGCGGAGGCTGGCCCGTACGGGGAGCGGGAGTCGCAGGTGACCGGGGCGCTGCGGGCGGCGGCGGGGCTGGCGGCGCTGCAGCTGGCGGAGGGGGACGTCGCGCAGGCGGCGGCCACGCTCGAACCGGCGCTGGAGGCGCTGCGCCTGGCGGGGGCCTGGCCGCGGGCGGCGGAGCTGCTGCCGGTGGCGGTGGAGGTGCTGCTGGCCCAGGGCGAGCGGGCGGGTGCGGCGGAGCTGGTCGAGCAGGCCCGGGCGCGGCTGGAGGGACGGGACGCACCGGCGGCCTCGGCGGCGCTGGCCTTCGCCCGCGGTCTGCTGCTGGCGGACGGGGATCCGGCGGGGGCGTGCGGGCAGTTCGTGCGCTGCGGTGAGCTGTGGCAGGAGATCGGCCGCCCGTACGAGGCGGCGCGGGCCGAGGAGCGGGCCGCCGTCGTGTCGGCGGGGGTCGATCGGGCGGCGGCCGGGGAGCGGATCGCGGCTGCCGAGCGGGCCTATCTGGCGCTGGGCGCTGCCTCGGACGCGGCCCGTTGCCAGCGGCTGCGCCGCGAGCTGGGCCTGGGCCGGGCGGCCTCGGTGGGGCGGCGCGGCTACGGGGAGCGGTTGTCCCCGCGGGAGCGTCAGGTCGCGGCGCTGGCCGCGCAGGGTGCGGCGAACCAGGACATCGCGCGGGCGCTGTTCCTGTCGACCCGTACGGTCGAGCACCATGTGGCGAGTGCGCTGCGCAAGCTCGGGGTGGGCCGGGCGGGGCTGGGCGAGGCGCTGGCCGCAGCGGACGACGACGGCTCCTGAGGGAGGGAGAAAAGGGGTCCCGCCCGCTCCCTCAAGGGGCGGGACCCGGTCCGGGGTCAGCCGTGCTGGTGGTGGCCGGCGCGTTCGACGAGCCGGGAGAGGCGGGCCAGCCGGGCCAGGCCGGGCTGGCGCAGGCCGCTGCCGCTGCGGCGGGCGGGCAGGACCAGCCCGGGGTCGGGGGCGGTGAAGTGCGCGTCGGCGTAGAGCCGGAGACGTTCGCGGCGGGTCATGGGCGACCTCCGAGGGGGGTGAGGGTCGTCGGGGTGGGGCGGGCTCCAGGAAACCGGGCACAGGGGGGCGGGAACAATGCGTACCGCTACCCAATCGCGTGCCGAATGCTGGGTACCCGCCGTACCCGGGCTCCGGGGCGGGCCGTCCTGGGGTCCGCCGGGCGGTCCGTCAACCGGTGCTGGTCCTGGTGGGTGAAGATCCCGCCTGTCAGGCTTGGGCGCCCGTCCGCGCAGGTACGAGGTTCTGCTGTTCGTGTCGCCTCCCGACAGCGAGGTTCCCGTGTCACCTGTCCGACGAACGCGTCCGCGCCCACCGCACGTCCTGTCCGCACTGCTCGCGGTGGTGCTCGGCGCGGGCGCCGCCGCCCTGGCCCCACCGCTGGCGGCGGGGGCACCGCACGCCGGGCACGCCGAGGCGGCGCAGCCGAAGCCGCGCGGTGCCGGGACGCAGCGCCCGATCGGTCCGGATCCGGTGGTGGACCTGCTGGCGCACGGCAACCTCACGATGGCCTCCAACTCGGTGCTGACCTGCGACGACAGCGACGGCACGGTCTGTTCGGACACCGAGGGTTCGAACAACGGCCGCACCAAGTTCGTCAAGGTCGACCCGAACGCGCCGGGCCCCAACGCCTCCTCCGCCCAGCTGGTGCTGCCGGCCGGGGCGAGCGTCCTGTCCGCCCGGCTGTACTGGCAGTTCAACCCGACCAACACCAGTACCGCGGGCGGTACTTCCGGTGACATCAACCTGGGCAACCGGGTCTCCTGGAAGGTCCCGGGCGCGAGCGGCTACCAGCAGGTGACCGCGGACACCTACGACTGGTTCGACCAGATGGTCGGCGGGAACCCGCCCGAGCCGCTGCTGGCCGGCGGCGCGGTCAAGGACGTCACCGCGGAGGTCCGGGCGGCCGGCCCCGGCAGCTACACCGTGGCCGACATCCAGGCGTGCGCCGGCCGTTCCTCGGCGCAGAACTTCGGCGGCAACAACGTGGGCTGCTGGGGCGGCTGGTCGCTGGTGGTCGCGTACGAGGATCGGGCCGAGCCGCTGCGCTACCTCCAGGTCTGGGACGGTTTCCAGCTGCTGCGCGACCCCAACAACTCGACGACGCTCACCCTGGGCGGCATCCGCACGCCCGCCAGCACGGCCCCGCGGGCCACCATGGGCATCACCGTGGGCGACGGCGACGCGCCGATCGCCGGGGATTCGCTGGCCGTCGGCTCCGCGGCGGACAACCTGGTCCTGCTGCCGATGCCCGGCCCCACCGGGGTCGGCACGGACAACGCGTTCACCAGCCGCATCGACCACGTCGCGGCGGACGGCACCGGCACCAACATCACCACCCGCGACCCCGACCCGGTCAACAACTACGGCTACGACGCCCGGATGATCGACGTGACCGGCAAGATCCCGGCCGGCAGCCACCAGGCGCTGGTGCGGATCAGCGGCGCGGGCGACGCCCTGGAGCCGCAGGCCGCCTGGCTGGCCGTCGACGCCCTCGAACCCGACCTGCGGATCGCCAAGGCCAACAACCCGCCCGGCAGCCCCGACGACAACCCGCCCGGGCTGGTCGGCCCCGGCGAGACCATCACCTACACCTTCTCGGTGGCCAACCGCCGTCAGGACGGCAGTTCCACCGACCTCGACACCGCGACCGGCGTCACGGTGAGCGACGAGATCCCGGCCGGCACCACCTTCGTGCCGGCCTCCAACCCGGCCTGCCAGGCCAGTGGACAGACCGTCACCTGCACCGTCCCCGACCTGGCGCCGGGCGCCGAGGCCACCGTCGCCTTCCAGGTCACCGTCGACGCCTCGGCCGCCGTCGGCACCCACCTCGACGACACCGCCGCCCTCCACTTCCGGGGCAGCCAGACCGAGCGCGCCCAGGAGCGCACCAGCAACACCGTGCGCAACACCGTCGCCGCCGTGCCCGGCTACACCGTGGTCAAGACGGCCGACCCCACCACCGCCAAGCCCGGCGACACCGTCCGCTACCGGATCCAGGCCACCAACACCAGCCGGACCGACGCCGCCGGGGTGAGCCTCACCGACGACCTGTCGGGCGTGCTGAACTCCGCCGCGTACAACAACGACGCCGCCGCGGACCGCGGTCAGGTCCAGTTCGCGGGCACCGCGCTGACCTGGACCGGGGACCTGCCCGTCGGGGCCACCGCGACCATCTCCTACTCCGTCACCGTGCGCTCCCCGCTGGCCGCCGACGCGGTCCTGCGCAACACCGTCTCCTCCTCCACCTACCCGAACAACTGCCCGCCGGACTCGCCCGACGCGCGCTGCCGCGCCGAGGTCCCGGTCACGGTTCCGAGCCCGAGCCCGAGCCCGACGTCCTCGCCCAGCCCCGGTCCGACGTCCTCGCCGAGCCCGACCGCCTCCCCGACCACGAGTCCCTCGCCGCATCCGACCCACAGCCCGACCCACAGCCCGACCCACAGCCCGACCCACGAGCCTCCGCCCGGCCACGGCGGCCACCTGCCCGAGACCGGCAGCAACGCGGCCCGGCTGCTGCCCGTCGTCGGCCTCGCCGCGCTCGGTGCCGTCGCCGCCGGCGCGCTCCTGCTGATCCGCTCGCGCCGCAGCCGCTGACCCCCGCACCGACCGCGTTCCCCGGCCGCGCCCACGCCCCGCGTGGGCGCGGCCCCGCGTTCGCGGGCCGGGCGGTCGCCCGGTGCGACGGGTACGGGCCCTGCGCACGCGCCGCGGCCGCCCCCGGGGAGGGGGGCGGCCGCGGGTGTGCCGAGGGTCGAGGGCGGGTCAGTAGCGCAGGACGGCGGCGATGCGGTCGCTGTCGGCGAGGGTGTCGTCGGGGACGAAGCCGACCTGGCCGCCGGTGTCCAGGGTGCGCTCGATCACCTCGTCGACGATGTCCTCGCGGGCGCCGTCCTGGCCGGCCTCGGCCGGTACGAGGTGCTCGCCCTCGTCGCGCACGGTGGCGCGGTAGTTCTCCTCGACCACCAGGCGGGCGATCCGGCCCTCGCCGACGCTCTGCCAGACCTCGTCCAGGCCGGCCGCGAACTGCTGGGCGCCGCGGGCCTTGTCGAGCTGGCCGAGGTGCTCGGTGACCTCCTGCTCGGCGTTGGCGCGTACGGCGCGTTCGACCACCTTGCGGACGGTCTCGGCGTCGGCCTGGGCGAGGCCGCCGTGCGGGAGCTGGGCGGTGGCCGCCTTGGCGATCGGGCCGGCGGCGTCCATCAGGGCGAGCGCGGCGGCCTCGCCGACCACGTACAGCGGTCGGGGGGCGGTGGCCAACAGCTTGCCGACCTCGGTGTCGGCCTGGCGCAGGAAGGTCTTGGTGGCCTCGTCGCGGAAGGTGCTGGGCGTGTCGCCGATCTGCTCCTGCCGTTCGGGGTCGGGGTTGTCGAAGACGCGCGCCAGCGGGAAGCCGCGGCCCTTCTCCTCGGTGACCTTCTCCTCGGTGCCGCCCCAGAGCACCACCTTGTCGGCGGCGACGGCGAGGACCCAGAACGGGCGCTCGGCGGCGCGCGCGGCGACCAGGTTGCGGGTCAGGTAGGTGTCGGAGAGGACCACCCGGGCGGGGGCGGTGCGCCCGAGTGACCAGACCTGGTGCTCGCCGGGTGCGGCGAAGATCGCCAGGCCGTCCTCGGCGTGCACCAGGTCGACCTCGGCGAGGGCCCGGTCGAGCTGTTCCAGCACGTCGATGCGATCGGCGCGGGAGACCTGGGGGTCGGCCTGGACGCGTTCCTTGGCCTCGGCCAGCAGGTTGCGCAGCCGGACCGGGTCCTGGGCGTTGTCCGGCTCCCGGCGGTGGGTGGGCATCAGGATCGACACCGCCGGATAGGGCCGCGGCCGGCGCAGCTCGGCGAGGACGGCGGGGCTGAGGTCGGGGCGCATGGTGACCCTTTCCGAAGGCGGTCGGCCTTCTCGTGGACGCACGGAGCCTGGCACTGCTGCCAAATGCCGTCAATGTACCTATGTGCGGCTTCTGCGGCGCGCGAGCACGACCCGGACGGGGTCGGGTCCGGGATCTGCGGACGGGTCTGCGGGACGGGTCTGCGACCCGGGGCCCGCGGTACGGGCGGACGCCCCGCAGGCGCCGCCCGGAGTCAGGCGGCGGTGCCTGCGGGGCGCGGCGGTCAGAACTGCACGTCGGTGCAGGAGTAGAAGGCGTTGGCGGTGTCGGCGATCTCCCAGACGGCGACGATCACCTGGTGGCCGGTGCGGCCGGTGGGCAGGGTCCCGGTGTGGGTGGTGGTGGCGGCGGGCTGGCGGCCGTTGTAGGGGACGGTCAGGAACGGGGTCAGGTCCAGGGCGGCCCGGGTGATCGGCTGGCTCGCGTTGTAGCCGGGCTTGGTCAGGTAGTACTTGAAGTTCGTGGTGGCGTGCCGGGCCTCGATCTCCCAGGTGAAGGTGAGCTGCTGGCCCGCCGTCACCTTGGTGGTCGGCCAGGCGCCGTTGCGGGGGTTGTCCAGCGGGGCCCAGCGGGCGTCCCCGCCGGCGCAGATGGTGCCGTCCGCCGGGCCGCGGCTCGGGAAGCCCTTGGGGCCCTCGACGCTCTGCGGCTCCCACTGGATGTCGCCACAGTCCCACGGGACGGCGTTGGCGCCGCAGAGCGCGGAACGGCTCGGCGGCAGGTTGATGAAGCCGTGCGACTGGGCCGGCAGGGCCGCCGCGATCGGCAGGGCGATCGCGGCCGCGGCCGCGGCGATCAGATGGCGCTTGCGCATGGTGCTCCTCCGTGGGGGTGGATGGAGTGTGCGCCCGGCGCGGGGCGTGCGCGTGCGCGTGGGGGTGCGCACGGCGGCCTGCCCGAGAGATGGCATGCCCGCGCCAGACCGGTTGCCCGACACCGTAGGATCTGCCTTCCCCCCGCGTCAATGGTCTGAACCATTTGCATCAAAGCCCCGCGAATACTGGGCACCGCCCGACACTTCGCGCCCCGCACCCGCGCCGTCCCACGCGCGAGCATTATTTGCACAAGCGCTATACAAGCTCTAGCTGATATTTCAGTTCATGGCTTATCCTGTACTCAGCCGCATCTGGAAGGAGGCCGGGCCCCATGACCGCCACGGACCCCGCGCTCACCGCCCTCGCCAACGGTTGGGGCGCCCTGTCCCTCCTGCACGGCAGGATCGAGTCCCACATCGAACGCGCCCTGCAGGCCGAGCACGACCTGAGCGTGCGCGAGTACTCGCTGCTCGACGTGCTCAGCCGCCAGCACGACGGCGTGGGCGGACACCTGCAGATGAAGCAGGTCGCCGACGCGGTCGTGCTCAGCCAGAGCGCCACCACCCGCCTGGTCACCCGACTGGAGGACCGCGGACTGCTGTCGCGCTACCTGTGCCCGACCGACCGCCGCGGCATCTACACCAACGTGAGCGAGGACGGCCTGAAGCTCCTGGAGCAGGCCCGGCCGACCAATGACGCCGCGCTGCGCGAGGCGCTCGACGAGGCCGCCCGCACCCCCGAGCTGACCTCGCTGGTCGAGGCGGTCAAGGCCGTGGACGCCGCCTCGCCCGCCCGCTGACCCCGGTCGGCCCAGCGGCCGCCACTCCCCCGGGCCCGGCCCGTCCGTACCGCACACGCGGTTCGGACGGGCCGGGCCCGGTCGCGTTTGTGGCACCCCACCCCCCCGGCACCGACACCCCGCGGCACCCCGACCCCGCAGCGCATGCCCCCTATCCGCGCTTGCGTATATCGCGCGTCTGCAACTATTGTCTAAGCACGCAAGGCGCTAGCTCAAGCAATCACAGAAGGGTTCGGGCCCATGCCTCTCGCTCTCATCGCCCTGGCCATCGGCGCATTCGGGATCGGGACCACCGAGTTCGTGATCATGGGACTCCTGCCCCAGATCGCCGGCGACTACGGCGTCTCCATCCCCAACGCGGGCCTGCTGGTCACCGGCTACGCCCTCGGCGTGGTCATCGGCGCCCCGCTGATGACCGCCCTCGGCACCAGGATCAGCCGCAAGACCATGCTCATGATGCTGATGGGCCTGTTCGTGGCGGGGAACCTGCTCTCCGCGTCCGCCCCGTCCTTCCCCGTGATGCTGGCCGGGCGCATCGTGACCTCGCTCGCCCACGGCGCCTTCTTCGGCATCGGCTCCGTCGTCGCCGCCGACCTCGTCGCCCCGCAGAAGAAGGCCGGCGCCATCGCCACCATGTTCACCGGGCTGACCGTCGCCAACATCGTCGGCGTGCCGCTGGGCACCTTCATCGGCCAGGCCGTCGGCTGGCGCGCCACCTTCGCCGGCGTCGCCGCGCTCGGTGTGATCGGCCTGCTCGGCATCGCCAAGCTCGTACCCGCCCTGCCCCGCCCCGAGGGCGCCCACCTGCGCCGGGAGCTGACCGCCTTCCGCAACCCCCAGGTGCTGCTCGCGATGGCGATGACCGTGCTCGGCTTCGGCGGCGTCTTCGCCGCGATCACCTACATCGCCCCGATGATGACCAACGTCGCCGGCTACGCCGAGGGCTCCGTCACCTGGCTGCTGGTGCTGTTCGGCGTCGGCATGTTCCTCGGCAACCTGCTGGGCGGGCGCTACGCCGACCGCAAGCTGATGCCGATGCTCTACACCACCCTCGGCGGCCTCGCCGTGGTGCTGGCGCTGTTCACCTTCACCGCCCACGACAAGGTCCTCGCCGCCGTCACCATCCTGCTGGTCGGAGCCCTCGGCTTCGCCACCGTCCCCCCGCTGCAGAAGCGGGTGCTGGACCAGGCCCACGGCGCCCCCACCCTGGCCTCCGCCGTCAACATCGGCGCCTTCAACCTCGGCAACGCGCTGGCCGCCTGGCTCGGCGGGACGGTGATCTCCGCCGGTCTCGGCTACACCGCCCCGAACTGGGTCGGCGCCGCCCTCGCCGCGGCCGCCCTGCTGCTGGCCTTCTGGTCCGCCGCCCTGGAGCGCCGCGACCGCACCCGTGAGGCCGTCACCACGGGCGCGGCTCCCCGCCGCGCCGCCCTGCACCACTGACCACCGACCCGAGCCACCCCCACCGCACCACCGGGAGAACCACCGTCATGAGCACCACCACCACCGCCGTCGCCCCGCTCACCACCGCCGACGCCGAGACCCTCGTCGACGCGGCCCGCACCGCCGCCGAGGCCGCGGGCGTGACGGTCAGCGTCACCGTCCTGGACGCGGGCGGCCACCTGCTCGCCTTCCGCCGCGACGACCGCGCCGTGCTGATCTCCGGCGAGACCAGCACCCGCAAGGCCTACACCGCCCTGCAGCTGAACGCCCCGACCGCCGACCTGGTCGACCTGGTCAAGCCCGACGGGCCGTTCCACTCCCTGCCCACCGCCCTGGACCGCCCGCTGCTGTTCATCGCCGGCGGCATCCCCGTCCACCGCGACGGCCGGCTGATCGGCGCCATCGGCGTCGGCGGCGGCGCCCCCGAGCAGGACCACGCCTTCGCCACCGCCGCGCTGCGGCACCTCGGCTGACACCCCGCCGGGCCCCACCGGTACGGGCGACGCGCCACCGCGCATCGCCCGTACCGGGCAATTTCCGCCGCGTCCCGCACCCGGATCCGCCCGGGCGGGGCACCGGTGTGGCAGGTAGGGGGACGACGGCCGACGAAGGGCCGTCGTCCCCCTACGGCCGAACGGAGCCCCCATGCGCCGACGCCGCGGCGTCCTGCTGACCGCCGCCCTCCTGGCCCAGCTCGCCGCCGGACCCTCCCACGCCGCGGCCCACGCCGCACACGGCCGGCCACCCGCCGGCCAGCACGGGGTGGTGCGCAGCGGGGACGTCCCGCTGGGCGGCGCCGAGGTGACGCTCTACCAGGCCGGGGACGGCGCGGGCGGCGGGCCGCGGGTGCTGGCCCGCGCCCGCAGCGCGCCGGACGGGCGCTTCGTCCTGGGCTACCGGCGCCCCGAGGACCCGGGCGCCGTGCTGTACGTGCTCGCGGATCTGCCCGGGCCCGCGGGCCCCCGGGGCTCAGGGGGTTCAGGGGGTTCCTGGGGCGGCGGGGGCGGCGGGCCGGCGCGGCTGGCCGCCGTGCTGAGCGGGGCCGAGGCCCCGCCGGAGCTCGTCGTCAACGAGCGCACCACCGTGGCCGTCGCCTACGCCCTGTCCCGCTTCACCGGCCCGGACGGCGTGGCCGGCCCCCGTCCGGGGCTGCCGAACGCCGCCGGCATCGCCCACAACCTGGCCGACACCGGCACCGGCGGCATCGCCGCGACGCTCGCCGCCCCGCCCAACGGCGCCCTCACCTCGACCCTGGCCGAGTTCAACAGCCTGGCCAACCTGCTCGCGTCCTGCGTCGGCGGCGGCACCGGCGTCGCGGGTGAGGCCTGCGACCGGCTGCTCGACCTGGCCCGCCGGCCCGGCGGCGAACGGCCCCGCGACACCCTGCAGGCCACCGTGGACATCGCCCACGACCCCGGCCACAACGCGGCCGCGCTCTTCGACCTCGCCGCCACCACCCCCCGCTACCTGCCGGCCCTGCCCGAGGCCCCCGCCGCCTGGACGGTGGCCCTGCGCTACGGCGGCAACGGCCACGAACTCGACGGGCCCGGCAACATCGCCTTCGACGCCGGGGGCAACGCCTGGGTCAGCAACAACTACCGCTACGACCCCGACCCCGCCGTCCCGGTCTGCGGCGGCGAGAGTGTCCTGAAGTTCACCCCCGCCGGCCGGGACGCGCCCGGTGCGCCCTTCCACGGCGGCGGGCTGTACGGCGCCGGGTTCGGCGTCACCGTGGACGCCCGGGGCTCCGCGTGGGTCGCCAACTTCGGCTTCCAGGGGCAGGGTTGCCCGATCGACCCGGCCCCGCTGGAGCGCAGCGTCTCGCAGTTCGCCCCGGACGGCACCCCGCTGTCCCCGCCCGAGGGCTGGCGCGTCGGGGGCATCGCCCAGCCCCAGGGCCTGGCCGCCGACCGCTCCGGCACCGTGTGGGTGGCCAACTGCGGCGCGGACAGCGTGACCCGTGTCCCCGAGGGGGATGCGACCCGCGCCCGGGAGGTGCCCGTCCCGGCCCTGCACAAGCCCTTCGGCGCCGCCGTCGACCCCGCCGGGCGGCTGTGGGTCAGCGGCAACGGCAGCGACAGCGTCCAGGTCCTGGCCGCCGACGGCAGCGTGGAGCGGGCCGTCACCGGCGGCGGCCTGCGCCGTCCGCTGGGCGTGGCCACCGACAGCCGGGGCAACGCCTGGGTCTCCAACAGCGGGATCCTGCCGGTGCCGTGCGGCGACAGCACCGCGGGCGACCTCGCGGACGCCGCCGTCGCCGGTGACGGCGGTGCGCGCCCGGGTGCCTCCGTCACCCTGATCCGTTCCGACGGGACGCCGGTGCCCGAACCGTTCACCGGTGGCGGCCTGTTCCTGCCCTGGGGGGTGGCCGTCGACGGCGACGACACCGTGTGGGTGGCCAACTTCGGCGGCCACCGCGTCGCGCGGCTGTGCGGCGTCGACCTCGCCGCCTGCCCGCCGGGATTCACCACCGGGCAGCCCATCTCCCCGCCCGACACCGGCTACCCGAGCGACGGGCTGGAGCGCAACACCGGCCTGCAGATCGACCCGTCGGGCAACGTCTGGCTGGCCAACAACTGGCGCACCGTGCCCGTGCAGACCAACCCCGGCGGCCACGAGCTGGTCGTCCTGGTCGGCGCCGCGGCCCCCGTCCCGGCCCCGAGGCTCGGCGGCCCGGCCTCGCCCTGACCGGACCCGGCCGGTCCTGCGGCCCCCGCGCGGCACCCGGTGCGCCTGCCGGGGGCCGTAGGGGCGACTACCCACCGGTACCGGTGGGCGGGGCGGGGCGGGTGGGAAGACTGCGCCGGATCGGCGCACCGCCGTGCAGGAGACCCGGGAGCCTTCCATGCCGCCGTCCGCCCGTCCCGCCCCCTCGGCCCCGCGGCGGCCCGCCAGGCGTGCGGCGCTGCGCCGCCTGGGCGAGTGGTGCGCGCGCCACTCGCTGATCGTCGTCGTGCTGTGGATCGTCGCCCTGGCCGGCATCCAGGCCGCCAACAAGTCGGTCGGCGGCGCCTACTCGGACGACTTCTCGCTGCCGGGCACCCAGGCGCAGCAGGGCCGGGACGTGCTGCAGGCGCACGAGCCGGCCGCGGCGGGCACCAGTTCGCAGGTGGTGCTGCACGACGCGGCGCCGCTGACGGGGTTCCAGCCGCAGATCGCCCAGGCCACCGCCTCGCTCCAGCAGTTGCCGCACGTGCTGTCGGTGCAGGGCCCGCTGCCGCCGCCGGGGCAGGCCCCCCAGCCGGGCGGGCCGCTGTCCGCCGACGGGCTGACCGGGTACTTCACCGTACGGTTCGACACCAACCCGACCCTGCTGGGCGACGGGTACCTGCCGGGGGTGGACGCGGCGGTGGAGCCGCTGCGGGCGGCCGGGGTGCAGGTGGAGTACGGCGGGCCGCTGGGCGAGCTGGCCCGGCCGGCGGCGGACGACCGTTCCAGCGAGGCGATCGGCTTCGCGGTGGCGGTGGTGGTGCTGCTGGTGGGGTTCGGCAGTGTGATCGCGGCCGGGCTGCCGTTGCTGACGGCGTTGTTCGCGGCGGTGGTGGGGCTGGGGGTGCTGGGGCTGATCGCGGCGCTGTCCACGTTCGCGACGGTCGCGCCGACGCTGGCGACGATGATCGGCATCGGGGTGGGGATCGACTACGCGCTGTTCCTGTTGACCCGTCACCGGCAGAACCTGATGGACGGGGTGGATCCGGTGGCCTCGGCCGGGCAGGCGGTGGCCACCAGCGGGCGGGCGGTGCTGGTCTCGGGCTGCACCGTGATCATCGCGCTGTCCGGGCTGTCGGTGTCGGGGATCTCCTTCATCGCCAAGCTGGGGGCGGCGGCGGGCATCACGGTGGTGTCGGCGGTGCTGGGGGCGCTGACGCTGCTGCCGGCGCTGATGGGGCTGATCGGGCGCCGGATGGACCGGTTCGCGGTGCGCCGTCCGATCGCGGAGGCCGGCGGGGAGGGCGGGGAGGTGGAGGGCGGGGCGTGGCACCGCTACGCCCGGCGGGTGGAGGCGCGGCCCTGGCGGTACCTGGTGGCGGGGGTGGTGGTGCTCGCGGTGCTGTCGATCCCGCTGTTCTCCATCCAGCTGGGCCACATCGGTGACGGCGCGGATTCCACGGAGTTCACCGACCGGCGTGCCTACGACCTGATGGCGCAGGCGTTCGGGCCGGGGTCGAACGGGCCGCTGACGGTGGTGGTCGACCAGAGCGCGGTGCCCGCCGAGGCGCGGGCGGGGGTGCTGGCCTCGGTGCAGCGGGCGCTCACGGGGTTGCCCGGCGCGGCGAGCAGTACCCCGCTGCAGACCAGTCCGGATGGCGTGGTGCTGTTCGACACGGTGATCCCGGCGAGCGCCCCGCAGGACCGCGCCACCACCGACCTGGTGAACCGGCTGGCGGACACCGTGCTGCCCGGTGCGGTGGCCGGCACGGGGGCGAAGACGTACGTGACCGGCAACACGGCGGCGCAGGTCGACTTCCTGGACATCGTGTCGAGCCGGCTGGTGCTGATCATCGTGGTGGTGGTCGGGCTGGCGTTCCTGGTCATCCTGCTGGTCTTCCGCGGCCTGCTGGTGGCGGTCAAGGCCGCGGTGCTCAACCTGCTGTCGATCGCGGCCTCGTACGGGGTGGTGGTGGCGGTCTTCCAGTGGGGCTGGGGCGGGCCGGCGCTGGGGGTGGAGGGGAAGGTGCCGATCGAGAGCTACGTGCCGATGATGATGTTCGCGATCGTCTTCGGGCTGAGCATGGACTACGAGATCTTCCTGCTCTCGCGGGTGCACGAGGCGTGGCTGCGCACCGGGCGCAGCCAGGACGCGGTGGCGCACGCGCTGGAGATCACCGCGCGGGTGATCAGCTGTGCGGCGCTGATCATGGTGAGCGTGTTCGCGGCGTTCATCGTCAGCGACAACGTGGTGATCAAGATGATGGGGCTGGGTCTGGCGGTGAGCGTGCTGGTGGACGCGACGGTGGTGCGGCTGCTGCTGGTTCCGGCGGTGATGACGCTGCTGGGGGCGGCGGCCTGGTGGACGCCGCGGTTCCTGGACCGGGTGCTGCCGCACATCGACACCGAGGGCGCGAACGCCTAGCACCCGGGGTGGCGCAGGGCGGCGGCGGCGCGCACGGTGGCGGCCTGGTGGGCGGCCTGGTGGGCGACGGGCAGCCAGACGGGGTCGAAGCGCTGCCGGTACTGGGCGCACCAGTCGCGCAGGAGGTGGTCGAGGCGGGCGGCCTGGGGGGCGGCGGGGGCGCCGCCCGCCCGGACGGCGCGGCGCAGCAGGGCGGCGGCGCGCACCGGGATGCGGTGGGCCCACAGGTCGATGCCGGCGAGGCGGGCGCTGGTCATGGGGGTGTGCGGGAGGTCGTGTCCGTGGACGTCGGGGTCGAAGGCGTCGGCGAGTTGGTGCAGGGCGGTCAGCGGGGTGCGGGCGGCGCGCAGCAGCGGGGCGTCGGGGTGTCGCAGGTAGGGCAGGGCGGCGTCGAGGAGGGCGGTGAGGAGCGTGCCGCGGTGGCGCAGGCGGTCGGCGCTGGTGCGCAGGTGCCGGCGGGTGGCGTCGGCGGGGCGCATGTCGCCGAGGTGGGCGCTGGTGAAGGCGGGGACTTCGACGAGGACGGTCTGGCCGCCGTGGCGCTGGGGGGCGAACCAGGTGCCGGCCCGGCCGCCGTCGGTGTCCTGGTGGGGGGTGAGCATGCCGGTGGTGTTCTCCTGGTGGTCGATGTGGTGGGGGGCCATGAGGTAGAGGCCGGGGCCTGATTCGTGGAGGCGGAAGGTGTCGAAGGCGCCGGTTTCGACGGGGATGCCGTGGGCGGCGGCGGAGCGGGTGAAGGCGTGGGCGAGGGCGGCGGGGTCGCTGGTGGCCTGGACGAAGGTGCCGCCGACGTCGGTGCTGTGCAGGGAGAACTGGAGGGTGGGGCGCAGTTCGTCGATGAGGTCGAGGAGGGTGCGGCTCTCGGGGAGGTGGGAGCCGATGGCGGGGGCCCATTCGGGCTGGTCCTCGGCGGCGGGGCGGTAGTAGTGGGCGAAGTAGTCGGGCAGGGTGCGGGCGGTGCGGCTGCCGTCGGCGAGGTGGGCGCCGTCGGGGTCGAGGCAGAGCAGGAAGTGCCAGGCGACGTCGGGGTTCGGGGCGGTGAGGGCGTGGTGGGCGAGGTCGATGGTGGCGGCGCGGCCGGCGAACTCGTCGGCGTGGGCGCCGGCGACGACGAGGAGGTCGTGCGGGGCGTCGCGGCCGACGGTCAGCAGGGTCAGGGGGCGTCCGGCGCGGGAGGTGCCGACGGTGCGCACCCGGCACAGGTCGGGCCGCTGGGTGGCCAACCGGTGGGCGGTGTCGGTGAGTTCGGCGATGCTGGGGTAGTGGTCACGGAGCCGGGCGGCCGCGGCCGCGGGGGTCGTCGTGTGGGTCACGTGCGGTGTCCTCCCCTGGTGGTGGTGGCAGTAGTTCTACCTGCCGCGGGGGGCCGCCGGTACGGGCCGGGCCCGTCCGGGCGCGGGGCTCGGACGGGCCCGGTGGGGCCGGCGGGGGTGTCAGCCGGTGATGGGGCGGGTGTCGAGGCGGATGTGGTCGAGGGCCCAGTACCAGTTGTTGCCGGCGTCGTACATGCGGAACTTGAGGGTGACGGTGCGGGCTTGGGCCGGGACGGCGAAGCTGCGGGTGATCCGGGTGTTCTGGGCGTCCTTGCCGGCGTTGTCGTTGCCGGTGGTGTCGGCGCTGTAGGCGAGCAGGCGGGTCTCGGTGCCGTCGTCGAAGACGGCGGTGACGGTGGCCTTCTGGGGGGCCTCCGGGCGGTAGTGGGAGTCGAAGGCGAGGTGGAGGGTGCCGGTGCCGGGCGGGAGGGTGACGGCGGGCGAGACCAGGGTGGAGTCGAAGACGCCCTTGCGGGAGGGCGAGCCGGTGTCGTCCCAGTCGTCGGGGTCGGCGACGGCGACGACGCCCAGGGCGCGGGTGAAGTTGCCGCGGTCCTGTCCGGCGGGGACGGACCATTCGCGCTTGGTGTGGAAGGTCCAGCCCTGGAGGCGGGTGGTGCCCTGGGGCATGGCGGGGGCGTTGACGACCGTCCAGCCCTTGGGGGCCCGGGCGGTCCAGCCGAGGACGCCGGCCTGTGGCTGGAGGGTGTCGGCGAGGGATTCGAAGTCCTCGTCGAGGAGGTGGCCGGTCATCAGCGGGGCGGGGCGGGCGGCGAGTTCGGCGTCGGCGAGGGCGAAGCGCGTGTCGGCCTGGGCGCGGGCGGTGACCAGCAGGCGGTGGGTGGCGGTGGCGGGCAGCTGGGCGGGCGGGGTGACCTGCCAGACGGCGGTGGCGGTGGCGCCGGCGGCGAGCTTGTCGGGTGCGGTGGTGACGGTGGTGGCGCTCCAGCCGGGCGGGAGCAGGGGCTGGGCCTCCAGTCGGGTGAGGGCGGCGGTGGCGGTGAGGGTGGCGGTGATCGTGGCGGGGCGGCCGGGCAGCAGGACGGGTTCGTCGATGGTGGCGGAGGCGGCGCCGAGGACGAGGTCGACGGTGAGGGGGTCGGCCAGGCCGAGGGCGGGGTCGGTGACGGTGCGTTCGTCCCGGGGGAAGCGGCCGGCGATGCGGCGGCGGAAGGTGAGGTCGCCCTGGACGGCGACGGCGACGTCGTACCAGCCTTCGGGGCCGACCTTGAGGTTGACGGTGCGGTCGTCGCCGGCCGCCACCCGTACCTCGCGCAGGCCGTCGCCGTAGGCGAGGTCGCCGACCAGGAAGGTCTGGGCGGTGCGCGAGCGGTTGATGACGTCGACTTCGAGGATCCTGCCGTCGCCCTCCTCGGAGAGCGAGACCTCGTAGGCGCAGGCGGTGTCGCCGCGCAGGTGCCACAGGGCGCCGTCGGGGCCGTGGACGCGCAGGTCGTAGCCGGCGGGGCCGACCTTCCAGACGTCCGAGAGGCGGCTCCTGGCGGCGACGGTGTAGTGCCTGGGGGCTTCGCCGGGGGCGGGGTAGACGGCGAACACGGCGCCCTGGCGGCCCTGGTTGACGAGGTCGAGGGTGAGTTCGTCGCCCTTGAGGCGGGGCTTGACGAGCAGGTCGTAGGGGACGGGGCGGGCGGTGCGGGTGCCGCGCTGCTGGCGGGGGAAGGTCTGGGGGCTGGGCACGGTGGGGGCGGGGAGCTTGCCGGTGTCGACGACCTTCTGGCGGTTGCCGCTGGTGTCGGGCAGCTGGGGCCAGGCGGGGTTGCGGCCGGAGAAGTCGAAGACGCCGGTGAGGTCGCCGCAGACGGCGCGCCGCCAGGGGCTGATGTTGGGCTCCTGGACGCCGAAGCGCTGTTCCAGGAAGCGCAGCACGGAGGTGTGGTCGTAGACGGTGGAGTCGACGACGCCGCCGCGGGTCCACGGGGAGACGACGATCATCGGCACCCGGACGCCCAGGCCCATCGGGTAGGGGCCGGAGACGAGGGTCTCGCCGGCCGGGAGGGTGTCGGACCAGGCGAGGGTGGAGTCGGCGGCCTTGACGCGGTACCTGCCGTCCTGGCCGACCACCCGGTGGTAGGTGGAGGAGCCCTTGGAGACGCGGACGACGACCTCGCCGTCGACCGGGACGTTGGACTTGCCGCGGCCCTCGGCCAGCGGCGGGACGGGGGGCAGCTGGTGGTCGAAGAAGCCGCCGTGCTCGTCGTAGTTGAGGATGAAGACGGTCTTCTGGAACACCTCGGGCTTGGCGGCGAGCGCGGACAGCAGTCGGGAGGTGAGGTGCTCGCCGTTCGGCGGGGCGTAGTTGGCGTGCTCGGACAGCGCGGCGGGGGCGACGATCCAGGAGACCTGCGGGAGGCGGTCGGCCTGGACGTCGGCGGTGAAGGCCTCGACCAGGGCGTCGCCCATGGCGAAGGGGTCGTTCTTCTTGGCCGGGTCGCCGACGGCGCGCATGCCGCGCTCGTACAGCGGCTCGCCGGGCTTGGCCTGGACGAAGGGGGCGAACCAGGCGAGGGCGTTGTCGTCGAAGTTGTCGAGGGCCTGGTAGGTCTTCCAGCTGACGCCGGCCTTCTCCAGGCGCTCGGCGTAGGTGGTCCACTCGTAGCCGCCGGGGATCTCGGTGTTGTCGGTCACCGGGGTGTCCCGCACGGTGCCGCCGCTGGTGCCGGTCATCAGGTGGTCGCGGTTGGTGTTGGTGTTGCACTGCACGGAGGCGTGGTAGGCGTCGCAGACCGTGAACACCGAGGCGAGGGCGTGGTAGAAGGGCATGTCGGCGCTCTCGTAGTAGCCCTGGCCGAGCCAGCCGGAGGAGCGGCGGGTGACGGAGCCGTCGGCGCGGCCGTCGTTCCAGGCGTTCATGGAGTCGCCGTAGCCGAAGGCGGGCGCGCCCTGCTGGTAGGCGTTGGTGTGGGCGGCGTTCATCGCGAAGGGCAGCAGGTAGCCCTCCTTGCGGCTGGGGTCGGGCTGGTGGAACACCGAGCGGCCGTCGACGCCGCGTACGGCGGTGCGGTCGCCGAAGCCCCGGACGCCGGCCAGGGTGCCGAAGTAGTGGTCGAAGGCCCGGTTCTCCTGCATGAACACCACGACGTGCTGGATGTCCGCCAGCCGTCCGGGCCGGGCCGGTGCGGCGAGCGCCTGCCGGACGCTGATCGGGAGGGCGGACAGCACCGCGGCCGCCGCCGCGCCGCCGAGGACGCTGCGGCGCGACAGTTCGGGCTTCGGACTCATGGGGGTGGGGCTCCTTGCTGACGGACCGCGGGTCTTCGCTACGGGGGCCGGCCGCGCGGTTCGGACCGGACCCGTTATGTGTACGAGACCGAGGTGGACGCAGCCGTGGCGTCCGATGACGGGCCGATGACCGACAAGAGACCCCGAGCTGTACAGACAACTTGACGCCCACTGATCAAACAGTTGACCGATCAACAGACCGGACCGGCCGTCAGGGCGGGCGCGGTCGGCACCTCGGGGTGTCGCGCCGCGCGGCGGGGGCAGACGCGCGGTGTGAACCCCATCGAGCGGGGCCTGCGGGCCGTGGACGGCTTCCAGCAGCGCCACCGGGTGCCCGGCCTGGTGATCGGCGTCGTACGCAAGTACGGGGACGACCGGGGCGGGCTGCTGTCCGCCCTGATCACCTACTACGGCTTCGTCGCCCTGATCCCGCTGCTGCTCCTGCTCAGCACCGTCCTCGGCTTCGTCCTGCACGGCCACCCCGGCGCGCAGCGCGCGGTCCTGGACTCCGCACTCGCCGACTTCCCGATCATCGGCGACCAGCTGCGCCAGAACGTCCACTCCCTCCAGGGCAGCGGCCTGGCGCTGGTGATCGGCGCGCTCGGGCTGCTGTACGGCGCGCTGGGCATCGCCCAGGTGTTGCAGCACGCCATGGCCGAGGTCTGGAACGTGCCGGGCGTCCAGCGGCCCGGCTACTGGCCGCGGCTGGCACGCAGCCTGCTGCTGTTCGCCGTCCTGGGCACCGGGCTGGTGCTGGGCACCGCCGCCGCCTCGCTGGTCGGCGGCACGCTGGCCGGGACGGCCGCCCGGATCGGAGGCCTGGTCGTCTCGGCGCTGGTGAACACCGCCCTGTGCCTGGCCTGCTTCCGGGTGCTCACCCCGCGCGAGATCCCGCTGCGGCGGCTGTGGCCGGGCTGCGCGCTCGCCGGGCCGCTGTTCACCGTCCTCCAGGCGGCGGGCTCGCTGCTGGTCGCCCACGAGCTGCGTCACGCCGGCCAGGTCTACGGGTTCTTCGCGACGGTGATCGGGCTGCTGTTCTGGCTCTACCTGGCCGCTCAGGTCACCGTGTACGCGGCCGAGACCAACGTCGTGCTCGCCCGGCGGCTGTGGCCGCGCAGCCTGCTGCAGCCGCCGCTGACGGACGCCGACCAGGAGGTGCTCTCCTCGGTCGCCCGGCAGGAGGAGCGCCGGCCCGAGCAGCGGGTCGACGTCTCCTTCCACGACGAGCCCGCCGCGGAGGCCACCGAGCCCGGGATCCCGGACGGGGAGGACGGGGACGGGAGGGGCGGCAGCGGCGAGCGGTGAGGGCCCGTGCCCGGGCCGGGGCGACTCCCCGGCCCGGGCACTGTGCCGCGTAGAGGTTTCGTGAACCCGGGTGGGCGTTCGGACAGGGTCCGGAGGATCCACCGGCCTGCGGCACCGCCCGGCGGATCATGGAAGGGTGCGCTCCGGCGCCCGGAGACCCCTGAAATCCGTCGACAGGAAAGCGGTACCGCTCTCGTGACCCCCGCCGTACCCGACACCCCCGCCGTACCCGACACCCCCGCCGTACCCGACACCCCCGCCGTGCCCGACCCGACCGTGCTGCACCCCTTCCCCGGGCAGCCCCGGGTGGTCCTTCTCAAGCCGCTGGTCACCTCGCCGCTGATCGAGGTGGGCGAGTACTCGTACTACGACGACCCGGACGACCCGACGGCCTTCGAGACCCGCAACGTGCTGTACCACTACGGGCCGGAGAGGCTCGTCATCGGGAAGTTCTGCGCCTTCGCCACCGGGGTGCGGTTCGTGATGAACGGCGCCAACCACCGGATGGACGGGCCCTCCGCCTTCCCCTTCCCGATCATGGGCGGCGCCTGGGCCGAGCACTTCGACCTGATCACCGGCCTGCCCGGGCGCGGCGACACCGTGATCGGCCACGACGTGTGGCTCGGCTACCGCACCACCGTCATGCCCGGGGTGCGCATCGGCCACGGCGCGATCGTCGCCGCCGGGTCCGTCGTCACCTCCGACATCCCCGACTACGCGGTCGCCGGCGGCAACCCGGCCAAGGTGATCCGGCTGCGCCACGACGAGGCCGACATCGCCCGCCTGCTCGACCTCGCCTGGTGGGACTGGCCGGCCGAGCACCTCACCCGCCACCTGCGCACCGTCATGTCCGGCACCGTCGACGACCTCGCGGCCGCCTCCCCCGGCTCCCCCGGCGGCGCCTGAGCCCACTCCTGTACCAACTGGTATGCCCAGTGCGCCCCGGAGCCATAGGGCGTGCAGGCGTCGGCGGCCCCGCGGTGACCTTCGGAAACGGCGGGGCCCCGAAACCCCGGCGGGCCGAACTCCTAACGGGCGGTGGGGTGGTGGAGTCGGCGGGCGGCGGTGCGGATGGCGAGGGTGTACGGGGCGTCGAGGGCGCGGGTGCGGGCGTCGAGGTCGGCGAAGGCCACCAGGGCCTTGTGGGTGTCGTCGGTGGTCTGGGTCCAGGCCGTCCAGGCGTTGTGGACGTCCTCGTCGGTGACCTGCTCGCCCTTGGCCTGCAGCAGCACGGCGTAGATGCGGAAGAGGTCGTCGGAGCCCGCGGGTGGTCTGGCCTCCGAGGGCAGGCAGGAGCGGATCAGGTCGGCGATGGGATCGAGGTGGCTCATACGGTCAGTGTGCCGGTGGCGAGCGTGCCGGTGAGCAGGATCAGGTGAGCCACCGCGAATATCATCGGCACGAGCCGTTCCGTGGTGCCGAGTTCGGTGTAGTGGCGGCGGCGGCCGGGCGCCGCGGCGTTCCTGAGGACGTCCCACTCGTCGGTGTAGATCCGCGCGGACAGCTTGTCCTCCAGGCTGTTGATGACCTGGAACTTGGCGCTGTTGAGGTCCCGGTAGCTGCGCAGTTGCATCCACCAGGCGCCGGAGAGGGTGATGCCGGCCAGCGCGACGGCCGTCGCCACCCACCACGGGGACTCCGACAGCTTGGGTATGCCGAAGCCGATCAGGGTGACCAGCGCGGTCTGCACGGACAGGAAGAAGGTGTTGGCGCTGCCCCGGCGGGCCGAGACCCGGTCGGCCATCTCCACGGCGAGCTTGTACAGCTCCAGCAGCTCGGACTGACGGTTCGGCTCGGGCGGCGTGGTCATCGCGAACCCCCCTCGGGCAGGTGGTGTGCCGGTTTCGCCCGCTGCCCGGGCTCCCCCCGATGTGTTCCGGGCTCCCCCGGTGTGTTCATCCTTCCCGGCGAGCCGGCCCGTCAGTGCTGCGCGTCCGCGGTGACCCTCGCCCCCGCGGTGGCCCTCGCGACGGCGCCCGCCACGGCGGGGGTGCCCGCCGACAGGGCGCGCAGGGCCGCGCCGGCCTCCGCCTCGCCCTCCCCGTACTGGTGGGCGCGGGCGGTGCGCAGCGCGGCGTCGAGGTGGAGCGCGGCCTCCTCCGGTTGGCCGGTGGCGGCCAGGGCGCGGCCGTAGAGGGTCTGCAGGGCCACCCGGCGGGTGACGGGGAAGGGCGGTTCGGCGACGGCCAGGCCGTGGGCGGCGTGGTGGGCGGCCTCCTCGAACATGGCGGCGGCCAGGCACTCGTGGGCCAGGTGCAGGCGGGCGAGGGCCACGAGGTCGGCGCGTCCGGCCCGTTCGGCCAGGGACAGGGCCCGCACCAGCAGGCTGCGGGTGCGGGCGCGGCCGGCGCGGTCGCCGTGGCGGGCGAGGGCGACGGCGAGGTTGACCAGGGCGACGGCCTGGGCGGTGCCGTCGCCGGCCCGGGCGGCGAGGTCGGGGGCGCGTTCCAGGTGGACCAGGGCCTCCTCGGGGCGGCCCTCCTCCAGCAGGACCCAGCCCAGCAGGGCCCGGGCGCGGGACTGGGCGGCGGGGTCGCGGTCGGCCTCGGCGGCGGCCAGGCCGTGTTCGAGCAGCGGCGCCCAGCCGTCCCGGACCTGCCAGACGATCAGCGGCCACTGGAGCAGCACCAGGCGCCAGGCGCGGTCGTGCAGTCCGGCGGCGACGGCCGCCTCGACCGCGCCGCGCAGGGTGTCGCGTTCGGCGGCGTACCAGGCGAGCGCGCTCGCCCGGTCGGGGAAGGGGCGGACCTCGGCGGGGCGGCGGGTGCCGGGCGGCAGGGTGCAGCACGGTTCGCTGCCCGGTTCGGCGGCGGCGCAGGCGGTGAGCAGGGTGTTGAGCAGGTGGTCGAGCAGGCGGGGCAGCACCTGGGTGTCGGTGTCGCCGGGCAGGCTGCGGGCGTAGAGGCGGACCAGGTCGTGCAGGGTGTAGGCGTCCCGTCCGATCTCCACGATCAGGTGGGCGGTGGCCAGTTGGGCCAGGGCGTCGGCGGCCTCGGCGGGGCGGCAGCCGGCCAGGGCGGCGGCGGTGCGGCTGTCGAGGGTGGCGCCGGTGTGGGCGCCGAGGCGGCGGAACGTGCGGCGGGCGGGTTCGCTCAGGTGCTGGACGGTCAGGGCGAGGGCGGCGGCGACGCCGGTGTCCTCGATGTGGAGGAGGTCCAGGCGGTCCTGTTCGTCGGCGAGTTCGTCGGCGAGGGCGGCCAGCGCGCGGGCGGGGCCGGTGGCGAGGCGGGCGGCGGCCAGCCGCAGGGCCAGCGGCAGGCCGTCGCACAGGCCGGCCAGGCGGGCGGCGGCCTCGGGTTCGGCGGCGACCAGGTCGGGGCCGAGGGTGGCGGCGAGCAGGGTGACGGCCTGCGGGGAGGAGAGTTCGGCGAGCGGCACCGGGCGGGCGGCGTCGGAGGCGACCAGGCCGCCGAGCCGGTCGCGGCTGGTGACCAGGGTGACGCAGTCGTCGCCGTCGGGCAGCAGCGGGCGGACCTGCTCGGAGCGGCGGGCGTTGTCCAGGACGATCAGCATCCGCCGGGTGGCGGTCAGTTCGCGGTAGCGGGCGGCCATCGCCTCGGGGGTGGCGGGCATCTGCTCGGCGGGCAGGCCCAGGGCGAGCAGCAGTTCGCGCAGGACGGCGGCGGTGTCGCGTTCCGGCAGGGGGCTGTGGCCGCACAGGTCGACGAAGAGCCGGCCGTCGGGGAAGTCCTGCTGACGGCGGTGCGCCCAGTACAGGGCGAGGGTGGTCTTGCCGATGCCGGCGCCGCCGGTGAGCACGGCGACGGCGCCGGGGGCGGCGGTGGCCCGGTCGAGCGCGGCCAGCTCGTCCTCCCGGCCGGCGAAGCCGCGCGGGCGGCGGGGGAAGGGCCAGGGGGTGGGCTGGTGCCAGGGCGTGGCGACGGGCGGCGCGGCCGGGGCCGGTACGGGGGTGGGCGGCGCGGCGGCCGGTACGGGGGTGGGCGGCGCGGCGGCCGGTACGGGGGCGGACGGCGCGGCGGCCGGTACGGGCTGCGTGGTGGCGGGCCGCTGCTCGGGGACGGAGGCCAGGCCGCCGACGGTGGCGACCCGCGCGGGCGGGACGCGGTCGGACGGCACGCGGTCGGACGGCACGCGGTCGGACGGCACGCGGTCCGGCAGCAGACGGTCCGGCAGCAGACGGTCCGGCGGCTCCTGGTCGCCGGGGCGCCGGGCGGGCGGCACCCGGTCGGAGCGGCCCGACGCTACGGCGGTGTGCTGCGGCGCGGCAGGGCGCTGCGGGGCAAGGCCCTGCGGGGCGTCGGTGCGCGGCGGGGCGTCGGTGCGCAGCAGGCGGTCGTAGGCGTCGGTGAGTTCCGGCCCGGGGCCCATGCCGAGTTCCTCGGCCAGGGCGCGGCGGGTGCGGTGGAACCAGTCCAGGGCTTCCGAGCGGCGTCCGGCGCGGCCGAGGGCGTGCATGAGGTCGGCGACCAGCGGTTCGCGCAGCGGGTTGGCGGTGGCCTCGGCGTGCAGCAGGTTCGCGGCGGCGCCGTGGTCGCCGAGGCGGCCGTGGGCGCGGGCCAGTTCCTCGGCGGCGGCCAGCCGCAGTTCCTCCAGGGCCTGGGCGGCGCACTGCAGCGGCAGGCCGGGGGTGGTGCCGGCGAGGGCGGGGCCCCGCCACAGGGCGAGTGCCTCGCGCAGGTCGGTGGCGGCCCGGGCGGCGTCGTCCTGGGCGCGGGCGCGGGCCACCAGCTGTTCGAACCGTACGGTGTCCACGGCGTGGTCGGGCGCGCGCAGCAGGTAGGCGCCGTTGTCGGTGACGAGTTCGATGCCGGCGGCGGGGGCGTCGTGGGCGTTGAGCAGGGCGCGCAGCCCGGAGACGTGGTTGTGGATGACGGTGCGCGAGTGCCGGGGCGGTTCCTCGTCCCAGAGGGTCTCGGTGAGCCGTTCGACGGTGACCGGTGCTCCGGGGTTCAGCAGCAGCATGGCGAGCAGGCTGCGGCGTTTGGCCGATCCGGCCGGAAGCTCCCGGCCGTCCGCGGCCACCACGGCCACCGAGCCCAGCAGTCGGAACTCCACGCACCCCCCCTTAGATGTATATGACAATCATATGACAGCAGGCGACACAACGATCGCGGAGCGTCGTCCCCGGCGCCCCGGCGGCGAGGCCGGGACCGGCCCCGCCGCGTCCGAGGACTACCAGGTGACAGCGTTGTCCATGTCCTGCTGCCAGTAGGTGACCTTGAGCGAGTCGTCGATGTACAAACCCCGCGGGGGCAGCGAAGGGTTGCTTCCCGCGCCGACACTCTCGTTGCCGGAGGGGCCCGCGAAGTAGACGGCCAGTGAAGTCTCGGTGTGGCCGTGGCCGTGGCCGCCGCTGCCTTCGCGGCGACGGGGGCCTTCGCGGCGGCGGGGGCCTTCGCGGCGGGCTTGGCGGAGGCGGAGTCGGGGGCGCCGCCCGGCGCGGGCAGCGCCCCTTCCCGCGCAAGGTCAGCGAGTCCGATCCCGAGGTCTTCTACGTCACCGCGCGCACCCGGGCCCACGACGTGCGCTGGGAACTGAGCCTGGACTGGTCCGGCGGCGGGCGCCGGGGCACGGTGCGCGTCGACGCCGGCGGCACGCCGTTCCGCACCAGTGCGGGCGCCGGGCGGCCGGGCTACGACTACCCGCTGGGCGGCGGCGAGTGGATCCGCCGCCAGGAGGGCTGAGCCGGGCCCGCGGGTGGGCGTCCGGGCCGAGGGGAGGCGGCCCCGGACGCCCTGGCCGGCCCGGTGTCCTGGCCGGTCAGCGGGTCTCGATGACGACCTTCTCGATGACCACGTCCTGGACCGGGCGGTCGTTGCGGCCGGTGTCCGTCTTGGCGATGGTGTCGACGACCTTCCGGCTGGCCTCGTCGGCGACCTCGCCGAAGATGGTGTGCCGGTTGTTGAGGTGGGGGGTCGGCCCGACGGTGATGAAGAACTGGGAGCCGTTGGTGCCCGGTCCGGCGTTGGCCATGGCCAGCAGGTAGGGCTTGGTGAACGCCAGGTCCGGGTGGAACTCGTCCGCGAACTTGTACCCGGGGCCGCCGGTCCCGTTGCCCAGGGGGTCGCCGCCCTGGATCATGAAGCCCTCGATGACCCGGTGGAAGACCGTACCGTCGTAGAGCGGCTCGTTGCTCGGCTGACCGGTGTTCGGGTCGATCCACTGCCGCTCGCCCGTGGCGAGCTCCACGAAGTTCTTGACGGTCTTCGGCGCGTGGTTCGGCAGCAGCCGGATCACGATGTCGCCCTTGTTGGTCTTCAGCGTCGCGTACAGCTCTTCCGCCATGGCACGTCCTTCGGTAGTCCTACGGGATACGGCCAGTCTTCAGGGCGGCGGGCCGCCCCGAGGGCCGGCGACGCGGCGATACGCCCACACGGGTGGCACCCCGCGAACGGGCGTCCGAACCACGGCCGGATCCGCGACGCGCGGGCGGTGCCCGTAAGATCCCGACAGCACCGGGCCCGTCCGGCCCCACCCCACGTCTTCGCAGCTCACACGGGCCCGCGTGATCGTCGGGACACCCGGCGGCCACGAGAATGGTGCGGACAGTCCCCCGGAAGTACAGAGAAAGCGAAACACCATGGATCTCGGCGTGCGCTGGAAGCTGCACGGTGACGGGCGCACGCCCGCGCCGGGGGCGGTCGTCCGCCCCGACGAACGGCTCTCCTGGCCCCGCACGGTAGGGCTCGGCGCCCAGCACGTGGTGGCGATGTTCGGGGCGAGCTTCGTGGCGCCCGTGCTGATGGGGCTCGACCCGAACCTAGCGATCATGATGTCCGGCGTGGCGACCGTGATCTTCCTGCTGGCCACCAAGGGCCGGGTGCCCAGCTACCTGGGCTGCTCGCTGTCCTTCGTGGGCGTGGCCGCGGTGATCCGGGCGCAGGGCGGCACCAGCGCCACGGTGACCGGCGCGGTGTTCGTGGTGGGCGTGGTGCTGTTCCTGGTGGGTGTGGCGGTCCAGAAGTTCGGGGCGCGCATCATCCACGCCACGATGCCGCCGATCGTCACCGGCGCGGTGGTCATGCTGATCGGCTTCAACCTCGCCCCGGTGACGGCCTCGGTGTACTGGCCGCAGGACCAGTGGACGGCGCTGCTGGTGATGCTGTTCACCGGCCTGGCGGTGGTGTGCCTGCGCGGCTTCTGGTCGCGGGTGGCGATCTTCCTGGGGCTGCTGTTCGGCTACGGGATCTCCTGGCTGTTCGACCGGGTCTTCGGGAAGATCCACTCGGTGGACGGCGGCGGGCACATGTCCGACCACTGGCGCCTGGACCTGTCGGGCGTCGGCAAGGCGGACTGGCTCGGCCTGCCGACCTTCCACGGCCCGTCCTTCCAGTGGTCGGCGATCCTGGTCGCGCTGCCCGTGGTGATCGCGCTGGTCGCGGAGAACGCCGGACACGTCAAGGCGGTCGGCGAGATGACGGGCTCGAACCTGGACGACAAGCTGGGCACCGCGATCTCCGCGGACGGCGTCGGCTCCATGCTCTCCACCGCGGTCGGCGGCCCGCCGAACACCACGTACTCGGAGAACATCGGCGTCATGGCCGCCACCCGGGTCTACTCGACGGCGGCGTACTGGGCGGCGGCCGGCTTCGCGCTGCTGTTCGGCCTGTGCCCGAAGTTCGGCGCGATCGTGGCCGCGATCCCCGGCGGGGTGCTCGGCGGGATCACCGTGATCCTGTACGGCATGATCGGGCTGCTGGGCGCACAGATCTGGGTCAGGTCGAAGGTGGACCTGAGCAACCCGCTGAACCTGGTGCCGGCCGCGGCGGGCATCATCATCGGCATCGGCAACGTGACGCTGAAGTTCAGCGACACCTTCAGCCTCAGCGGCATCGCGCTCGGCACCCTGGTCGTCATCACCGGCTACCACGCGCTGCGGGCGCTGGCGCCGGCACACCTCAAGACGCAGGAGCCGCTGCTGGACGAGGGCACGTCCTCGTACGACGAGGACACCTCCGACGGGAAGCCGCGCACCCCGTAACGGACGAGGTCGGGGCCGGGTTCAGGCCGGAGGGGCGGCCGGCGGAAGTGTCCGAAAAGGATCTTCCGCCGGCCGCTCCGTCTTTGCCGGACGGGCCCGGCAGTGGTCGAATCACTGCTCGCCCGTATCGGCCACTCGTCCCCCCGGGAGAGGCATGTCCCTTCTGACCAACCGCCGCAAGGCCGCCGCCGCGGCCATCGCCCTCGGCACGTTCGCGATCACCTGCGCCGGGGTGACCCCCAGCAGCGCGGCCGGCACGGTCCTGTGGACCCCGAACACCAGCACGGGCCCGTCCTCCTTCAAGGCGGTCCAGTGCGCGGCCGGCAACTTCGGGGTCGTCAAGGACTCCGTCAAGGGCAACGTGTGGCGGGCCTTCCAGGCCGCCGGCGAGGAGCGCTGCGAGACGCTCAGCCCGGACCTCAAGGAGGGCGACACCTTCTACCTGGGCTGGTCGTCCAAGGTGGACATCAAGGACACCAACAGCCGGTACGTCTTCCAGCTGAAGTGCTCGCCGAGCACCGACACGGCCAACCACCCGATCGAGATCGACGTCCTCAACGGACGCGTCCGCCTCCAGGAGTGGGACACCAACCACGTGTCGCACACGCTGTGGACGGCCCAGACGACCAACAACACCTGGCACTCCTACGCGCTGAAGATCCGCCTGGGCCGCACCGACGGCACCATCGACTTCTGGTTCGACGGCGTGAAGCAGACGTTCACCACGGGCTCGGGCACCTTCAAGGGCACCACCTGGGACGGCGACCGCAACTACCTCAAGTGGGGCTCGTACCACGAGTCCACGGGGGACGCCACGAACACCTTCACCAGCCCGGTGATGGCCACGACGCTGGAGGCGGCCACCGCCGGCTCGTAGGCCCTCGGGGACGCACCGCAGGCCCGGACCGCGTGGATGCGGTCCGGGCCTGCGGTTCACGGCACGTGCGACGGCCGGCGGGGCCTGCCGGATCTGCAGGGCCGACGGAGCCTGCGGGGCCTGCCGGGCCTGCGCCGGGTCAGCAGTACTTGAACGAGCTGATCCTGTCGTTGATCCACGACGGGACGGAGGGCCACCGCTCCCAGGCGCCGATCCTGAACTCCGCGCCGCCGTACCAGTTGTGCTCGTAGAAGCAGATGCTGCTGCCCGTGTTGTTCACCACGGACGAGGCGGTGTCCTGCATCCCCGACCACAGGCCGCCGCCGTCGTTCTTCAGCTTGCCCATGTCGCCGATGTTCTGGTCCGAGGCGATCGCCCCGAACTTGCCGGTGGGGCCGGTGTTGGCGACGTAGCCGTTCTCGGACCACAGGCAGACGTAGTTGGTGGGGCACGCTCCGGCGCCCTGCCCGAGGCCGAGGATCGTGTTGGCGCTGGCGGAGCCCGCCACGGTCACGACCAGCCCGACGGCGGCGGCCGCGCACAGTCCGAGCCTGGTCATCTTCTGCGAGAGCTTCATGACGATCCGTTCAGGTCGAGGAGGGGAGGAGAGGGGACGGGTCAGCAGTACTTGAAGGAGCTGATCTTGTCGTTGATCCACGACGGGAGGGAGGGCCACTGCTCCCAGGGGCCGATCCTGAACTCCGCGCCGCCGTACCAGTTGTGCTCGTAGAAGCAGATGCTGCTCCCGGTGTTGTTCAGCACCGACGAGGCGACGTCCTGCATGCCCTTGTCCATGCTGGAGACGCGCTGGAGCTTGCCCATGTCGCCGGTGTTCTGGTCCGACGCGAAGGAGCCGAACTTGCTGTCGTTGACGAACCCGCCCCTGATGAAGTTGCCCTCCGACCACAGGCAGACGTAGCCGCTGGGGCAGGACCCGGCCCCGTGGCCGATGTTGTAGACGTTGGTGGCGCTCGCGGAGGTCGCGGCGGTCACGACCAGCCCGACGGCGGCGGCCACGCACAGTCCGAGCCTGGTCATCTTCTGCGAAAGCTTCATGACGATCCGTTCAGGTCGAGGAGGGGAGGAGAGGGGACGGGTCAGCAGTACTTGAAGGAGCTGATCTTGTCGTTGATCCACGACGGGACCGCGGCCCACTTCTCCCAGGGGCCGATCCTGAACTCCGCGCCGCCGTAGTTGTTGTGCTCGTAGAAGCAGATGCTGCTCCCGGTGTTGTTCACGACCGAGGAGGCGGCGTCCTGCATGCCCTTCCAGCGCCAGACCTTGCTGTCGAACTTGAACTGCCCCATGTCCGCGATGTTCTGGTTCGCGCCCACGGCCCCGAAGTCGACCGTGCCCGACGGGTTTCCGGCGACGTAGTTGTAGTCGCTCCACAGGCACACCCAGTTGGCGGGGCACTTGCCGGGGCCGGTCTCGATCGAGGTGAGGATGTCGGCGCTCGCACTCGTCGTCGTGGCGGCGAGCACCCCGGCCACCGTGGCGGCACCCACCGCGAGCCTCGTCGCCATTCGCCGCAGGTTCATCATGATCTCCTCTGCTCTGTCTGCTGCCAGGGGGTCGCTCCGACGTTTCGTTCGTGGAGCGACCACCACTGTGGCGGCGAGGGCACGGTGGAGGCATCGGTCATCCGACTGCATGCGAAATCGACGTCGCCGAGCCGAGTCGACCCATCGGCGTTCGGTCTACCTAAGTCGACCCGTCGGCGGTCACCGGTACAGGTGTCCCCGTACCGTCGCGGGCCGGTGAGCATACGTCAGCGGATACGTCAGCGGGATACGTCAGCGGATACGTCAGCGGATACGTCAGCGGGATACGTCAGCGGATACGTCAGCGGATACGTCGGCGGGGCGAACGCGGCGGCGGCCCCGGGCAGGGGCCGCCGCCGCGAGAAAGCTCAGCTCAGGTGCCGGGCGAAGAACCGGGCTCCGGCATCGATCTCGTACTGCGGGACGCCGGCGTGCCCGCCCATGTTGGCGTGCAGGGTCTTCTCCTTGGAGCCGAAGGCGTCGAACAGGTCCAGGGCCGCCTGCCGGGGGTTCCCCTCGTCGTCCCACTGCAGCAGGACGTGCAGCGGGATGGCGACCTGGCGGGCCTCCTCGAAGATGGCGGCGGGCACGAGACTCCCGGCGAACAGGTTGGCGGCCGCGATGCGCGGCTCGACCGCCGCCATCCGGACGCCGATGGAGATGATTCCCCCCTCGTACCCGACCGGGCCACCGATCCCGGGCAGCGCAAGGAGGTCGTCGAGCGCGGCCCGCCATTCCGGGACGGCCCTGTCGACCAGCGGAAGGACGAGGGCGTCGATGATCTCGTCGGTGACCGGCTCGCCGGCTTCCATCACCCGGCGCAGATCGGCGCGGGCCTGGTCAGCGGCGGCCCAACGGGGACGGTCACCGCTCCCGGGCAGCTCGAGGGTGGCCGAGGCGAAGCCGTACTCCGCCGCGTAGTACCGGGCCCGCCCGGCCAGCCGGGAGTACACCTTGCCCAGTCCGAGCGGCGGGGGGCAGATCAGGATCAGCGGCGCGGAGGCGGATGCGGACTCGGGCGTCCACAGGATGCCGGGGATCTCGCCGAGGGTGAACTCGCGCTCGAGGACGTCGCCGTCGAGACGCTGTTCGGAAGTGAAGTGCATGGTCGTGCCTTTCGGGAGTGCTCAGAAATGGCGCTCCCGGACGACGACCTATCGCCCGACCGTGACCCCTGAGGGGAGCACCCACGTCGATACTGCGTTCACGGGTACCACCTCCTCGTTCTCTCACACGGCCTCCGGAAAGGTAGCAGTACCGGCCACGATCCGCCAACGGGATTTCCCACGGGCCCCTCCACCTGGAGTACACCTACGCCGACCTCGAAACTAAAGTGATCAAGCACTGTGTGATCACGCAGGGCCCCATGGGTGGAACCACCAAGGGGACCGCGAACTGACCCGAGTTGACTGGAGCCCACCCGTGATCGACTTTCTGGAAGAAGTACGCGGGATCATCGGGCCGCCCAGTGGACCCGGCGTGTCGGCGGAGTGCTGGCACCGGCTGGAAGCCGAGCTGGGCGTGGAACTGCCGGGAGACTTCAAGACCCTGGCCGAGCGCTACGCGCCGATCGAGATCGGCCGGTCGATCTGGCTGATGGGCCCCGCCGGTCAGGCCCAGAACCTGGGCGACTACATCCGGGAGACCGTGGTCGCCTACCAGGACTGTGAGTTCACGGACGAGAACTTCCCCGGATTCCCCGCAGCCCTGAGCTTCGGCGCGCCGGACGGCCTCATCCCCATCACGCCGACCACGCACGGGGAAGCGGTGTTCCTGCTGCGCACCGGCACCGGGTACGGCTGGTGCATCGTGGTCTACGTCGGCGACGACGACGAGTTCTACCGCTACGACCTGACGTTCGCGGAATGGTTCTACCGGTACCTGCGCGGAGAGGACATGACCGGGCCGAACAGCGGACAGGAGTTCTCGAACCCGATCGCGTTGACGGACTACGGCGTGCTGCCGATGCGGACGGAACGCTTCGGCCCGGTACGCGATTCGTGAGGACCACGGGCGTACGGAGGGGGTGCAGATCCTCGGTGAGCCGTCGTGGCGGCACAGGGCGACTGGAACTGGACGCGGTAGCGGCCGGTCTTGAGGAGAGGAAGACGTAGGGGTGACCGACGGTATCGGCCGACTCGCGGACATCATGGCCGAGCCCGGCCGTGAGCCGTTCCGGGTGCACTGGGAAGGGCCCGTCGAAGGGCTCGGCACCGAACTGCCCTCGGACTACCGGGCGTTCGTGGAACGGTACGGTCACGCCAGTTTCCACGGCGACCTGTCCGTGGTGACTCCGGACCTCGACCCCGGCACCCCGGACGAAAAGAGCTACGAGCGCTTCCGGCGCTTCAACGAGGATGTCGGGGAGATGCTCGAAGGGTGGTACGAGTGGAATCCCGAGCTCGGCCGGCCCTACCCCCCGTTCCCGGCGAAGGGCGGCCTACTCGCCTGGGCCAGCAACACCAGTGCCGACTACTTCTGCTGGGACACCTCAGCCGGCGACCCGGACCAGTGGCCGGTCGTCGTGTGGCGCTTCGGCATCAGCGAGTTCGTCCGTTTCGACGGCGGCATGACCGCGTTCCTGACCGCCGTCCTGACCGGGGAGGTCCCCGACTCCGACGGGTACATCGACCGGACGCTGGGACCCGACCTGTGGCGCGTGGCCACCTCCTGAGCCCACGTTCCGTGTAGCGGGCCCGCCCGTTCCCGCGGCGCTTCACGGTGTCGAACCAGCCGGGACGGCCGGGGCCGACGTGACGGTCAGGTCATCGACGGCCGGCTCCTCCGGTGTGAAAACCGGCGTCCGGACGTCCGGCGGGATGCCCGGCCCGTCGAAGGTGGTGCCGGAATGCAAGGGCAGGAAGTGCCTCGGAGTCAACACCGGTAACACCCAGCTCCCGCCCGGAATGGACGGGATCAGGCATGAAGGCGAGGCGTCAAGCCGGCAAACGGTCACCCCATCAAGAAGGGCAATCATGTGGCCGTGGAGATCGAACCGCACTACAGGAGGCCCCAACTCCCGAGTCCCCGAAACCTCGGAGTACACCTACTACAACCTCGAAACTAAAGTGATCAAGCACTGTGTGATCACGCAGGGCCCCACGGGTGGAACCACCAAGGGGACCGCGAACTGACCCGAGTTGACTGGAGCCCACCCGTGATCGACTTTCTGGAAGAAGTACGCGGGATCATCGGGCCGCCCAGTGGACCCGGCGTGCCGGCGGAGTGCTGGCACCGGCTGGAAGCCGAGCTGGGCGTGGAACTGCCGGGAGACTTCAAGACCCTGGCCGAACGCTACGCGCCGATCGAAATCGGCCGGTCGATCTCGCTGAGGGGCCCTGCCGCGCATGGGTGGGACCTGGGCAAGTACATCCGGGAGACCGTGGTCGCCTACCAGGACTGCGAGTTCACGGACGAGAACTTCCCCGGATTCCCCACGGCCCTGGGGTTCGGCGCGCCGGACGGCCTGATCCCCATCATGCCGACCGCGCACGGGGAAGAGGTGTTCCTGCTGCGCACCGGCACCGGGTACGGCTGGTGCATCGTGGTCTACGTCGGCGACGACGACGAGTTCTACCGCTACGACCTGACGTTCGCGGAATGGTTCTACCGGTACCTGCGCGGAGAGGACATGACCGGGCCGAACAGCGGACAGGAGTTCTCGAACCCGATCCCGTTGACGGACTACGGCGTGCTGCCGATGCGGACGGAACGCTTCGGCCCGGTACGCGATTCGTGAGGACCGGGCTCGAAGTCCCCGCGTCCCGTGCCCCCGTCGGCCCTCGGGCCGGCGGGGGCGCGGCCTGGTGCGGGGTCAGTAGAGCTTGTCGACGGCGGCCCGGACGGTCTGCTTGAAGGCGGGGACGTCGGGCCGGGTCCAGTTGCTCTCCCACTCCACCAGGACGACGGTGTTGCCGTCCCGGCCCGCGCCGTACAGGTAGTCGCGGTGGGTCTCCCAGGTGTCGGTCAGCGCGATGTGGACGCCGCCGACGGTCGCGCCCTCCTCGACGTCGACCGTGCCGTGGTCGTACCCGGTCACCGTGCCGTTCGGGAACACGCGCTCGGCCCGGGCCGCGCAGTCGGCGTAGTGCTGCCGGGCGGAGTCGAGGACGGCGACGGCCTCGGCCTCGGTTCGGCAGTCGGCAGCACCAGGACCTTCTCGTACGCGACGGCGGTCCCGGTAGCCGCAGGGGCCGTCGTCGCCCCAGCCGGCTCCGATGTTCCGCGCCTGCGCGTGGCTGGAGGCCAGGGCAGTGGGAACGACGGGTGGTGGTGCGCGCCGGACGGCCCGCGCCACCACCCGTCGTTCGTCGGGCTCTACTGCTCGGTCAGCGCCCGGGCCCGGACCGCGCGGCGCAGCGTGTCCAGTTGGTCGACCAGTCCGCGCCGGGTCGCCACGGTGAGGTCCGGGTCGGCCAGGCAGGCCTCGGCCGCCCGCACCGTGTCTTCGGTGGCGGCGGAGGCGGGGAAGGCCGCCGTGGTGAGCACCCGGGCCAGGGCGGGGCCGCGGCGGGCGGCGGCCGGGCCCAGTTCCTTGAAGTAGCGGGTGGTCAGTTCGTCCAGCAGCTCGGCCTGCTCGGGCTGCCACAGTCCGTCGGCGGTGGCGGCGGCCAGGTAGTTGGAGAGCTCGCCGTGGAACAGCGCCTGCCAGGCGGCCTCCTTGGCCGCCGGGTCGGGCAGGGCGGCGCGGCAGCGGGCGGCGCCCTCCTCGCTGGTGGTGCTGGGGTCGGCGGCGAGTTCGGCGGCGATCTCCGGCTCGCCCGCCGCGCCGAGCACGCACAGCCGCAGCAGCAGCTGCCAGCGCAGGTCCGGGTCGAGCGCCGGGCCGCCGGGGACGGTGCCGGCGGCCAGCCAGTCGCGCAGTTCGGCGGTCTGGGCCTCGTCGGCGGCGGTGGCGATGACGCCGCGCACGGCCACCAGGCGCAGGCCGGTGCGGTCGGTTTCGCCCTCGGTGCGCGTCAGCAGGGTGCGGCAGACCCGGGCCAGTCCGGCCAGCGCGGCCGGGCGTTCGGCGGGCGGCACGGCGCTGTCCACCACGAACGCGTGGGCGAAGGCGAGCACCGCGTCCACCAGGTGGACGGAGGTCTCGCCGGGCAGGTGGTCGGCGACGAGCCGCAGGTACTCGGCGGGCGCCAGCTCCCCGTCGCGCACCTGGTCGCGGGCGGCGCTCCAGAGCACGGCCCGGGCGAGTTCCTCGGGTACGGCGCCGAGCGAGGTACGCACGGTCTGCCAGGAGGCGGGGTCGAGGCGGATCTTGACGAAGCTGAGGTCGGTGTCGTTGAGCAGGGTCAGCTCGGTGTCGGCTCCGGCGGCCGGGTCGAGCGGCAGGCCGGCGCCGTCGGCGGCCAGGTCGAGCGGCACGCGCTCGGCGAGCTCCAGGGCGCCGTCGGCGGTGCGGCGGTAGTGGGCCACGGTCAGCTGGTGCGGGCGCAGGGCGCCGTCGGCGGAGGTGTGGTCGATGCGGCCGTCGGTCAGCCGCAGGGTGTCCACGCCGGTGGTGCGCAGCCAGCGTTCGGCCCAGCCGTGGACGTCGCGGCCGCTGGCGGCGGCCAGGGCGCGGAGCAGGTCGTCGAGGGTGGCGTTGCCGAAGGCGTGCTCGTCGAAGTAGTCGTTGACCCCGGCGAGGAAGGTCTCCTCGCCGAGCCAGGCGACGAGCTGGCGCAGGGCGGCGGCGCCCTTGGCGTAGGAGATGCCGTCGAAGTTCTGCAGGGCCTGGTCGGTGTCCTCGACCGTGCCGGGGGCCACGGGGTGGGTGGAGGGGCGCTGGTCGGCGTCGTAGCCCCAGGTCTTGCGGTCGGCGGCGAAGCCGGTCCAGGCGCTGGTGAAGCGGGTGGAGGCGGCGGTGACGCTGTAGGCCATGTACTCGGCGAAGGACTCGTTCAGCCAGAGGTCGTCCCACCACTTCATGGTGACGAGGTCGCCGAACCACATGTGCGCCATCTCGTGGATCACGACCATGGCGCGTTCCTCGCGCTGGGTGTCGGGCACGGCGGAGCGGAAGACGTACTCGTCGCGCAGCGTGACGCAGCCCGGGTTCTCCATCGCGCCGGCGTTGAACTCCGGGACGAAGCACTGGTCGTAGCTGTCGAAGGGGTAGCGGTGGCGGAAGACCCGGTGGTAGTGGTCGAAGCCCTGGCGGGTGATCTCCAGCAGTTCGGCGGCGTCGGCGTCCAGGTGGGCGGCGAGCGAGCGGCGGCAGTGCAGGCCGAGCGGGATGCCGTCGTGCTCGGCGCGCACCGAGTGGAGGGGGCCGGCGACCACGGAGACCAGGTAGCTGCTGATCGGCTGGGTGGGGGCGAACTCCCAGCGACCGGGCGAGGTCTGGTGGCCCAGGCTGTTGCCGATCACGGTCCACGGGTGGGGGGGCGGTGACGGTGAGGGTGTAGCGCGCCTTGAGGTCGGGCTGGTCGAAGGAGGCGAAGACGCGCGGGCCGTCGCCGAGGAAGGACTGGGTGTAGACGTAGTCCTCGCCGTCGGCGGGGTCGGTGTAGCGGTGCATGCCCTCGCCGGTGTGCGAGTAGGCCATGTCGGCTTCGACGGTGAGCTCGTTGTCGGCGGCCAGGTCGGTCAGCGGGAGGCGGCCGGCGCGGAGCGTGGTGACGTCCAGTTCGCGGCCGTTGAGGACGACGCGGTGGAGGGCGGCCGGTATCACGTCGACGTAGGTCGCGGAGCCGGGGGCGGTGCAGGCGAAGCGGATCACCGTGGTGGAGCCGAACACCTCCCGGCCGCGGGTCAGGTCGAGGTCGAGGTGGACGGTGCGGACGTCGAGCAGGCTGTGGCGCTCGGCGGCCTCGGTACGGGTGAGGACTGAGGTATCGGACACAGGCATCATGCTGCGCCATCCGGCGGGCGGACGGTACTGGCTTTTCGCCTCCGGGCGCGTCGGGGGGGACGGCCCGCAGGCCCGGACCGGGACCGGTCCGGGCCTGCGGCGGGCTGGGGCGGAGGCTCAGACCTCGCCGAACTCGCCACTGCGGACGGCGGTGACGAAGGATGCCCAGGCCTCGGCCGGAAAGACGAGGGCCGGGCCCTGAGGGTCCTTGGAATCACGGACAGGGGCGAGGCCGGGGAAGTTGGGGGCCATCTCGACGCAGGTACCGCCGTTGTTGCTGTAACTGCTCTTGAACCATGCGGCGTCGGACAGGTCTACAGGGGACATCATGACGTTCCTCTCACGCCTTGCTTGCGGATCATCTCCAGTGACGCAGCCTTCGACAGCGCTTCCACCTGGAGCTGATGGTAGTCCCGTTCCCAGGCCTGAGCCGTATCAGCGTCCCGCGCGAGGAAGCCGCGCAGCTGGCACTCCGAGTATGCCAGGAGTGATCGATCCGCCATGGTCAGCAGCGTAACAACCATGGTGAACGGCAGCTCTTCCGCGAGCGAGAACGGCGCCACCTGGATGGTGACGTTGGGACGGGTTGCGAGGTCTTCAAGATGCGCCAGCTGCCGCGCCATGACCTTGGGCCCTCCCACCCTCCGCAGGAGTGCACCTTCGTCGAGGACGAAGTGCAGACGCGGAGCTGAGCGCTGGTCAAGCAGCTTCTGGCGTGCGGCAAGGAAGTCGAGTCGATCCGCCGCCTGCTCCTCGGTGATGCTGCCGCGCCGTACGGCTGCGGACGCGAAGGCGCTGGCGTATTCCATGGTCTGGGCCAGACCGGGCACGATGCCCAGCTCGAAGTGGGAGATGCCCTGAGCCTTCGCCTCCTGCGCCGCGTACTCGGGAAACCCCTCCAGCAACGACGCCCCGCTGAGGCTCCAGTACGTCAGTTCCAATGTTCCACCGGCATCGATGACCTTGTCAGCCTTACGAACCCAGTCAAGCGTGGGATTGCGTGTCCCTCTTTCGAGGTTCGAAATCTGACTATCACTCAGGTTCGTCCGCTGACCGAGCTGGGTCTGCGTCAAGCCCGCCGCCTTGCGCAGCTTGCGCAGTTGGGCCCCGAACGCCTTGAGGGGCGAGGCCGATGGATCCAACTGAGACTCACGCATTGCTAGCCCTCCACTGCTGCGCGAATACCACACGGGGGAACTGTCAAGTGGGAAAGCCTTCCGATCGTAGCGGGCGAGACGCCACTATGGCTACACCCGGTGATTCGCCGGACGCGCAGAGCAATCCTCGGGGGCCTCATGCCTCACACGCGGAATCCAGAAACTCGTCCTCAACTCCTTGGAGCCATACCGGACTTCACCGACCTGAAGGACGACGATCCGCACGCGAGAGTCTTCATGGAGGTCGCACCCGGGAAGGCCCTACCGCCCTCCCGCCGGCAGGCGGCCACTGCCGCCCGCCATCAATTCCTCTTGTCTGGAGCAGAGTTGAGCAGGACCCGCATCATGAGCAAGCCCCCGGCCCGCCGGTCGGGGCAGCAGATCTTCGCCCTGCGCGAGGGCCCCGGTGGATCGGGCGAACTCTCCGTCCTCCTCGTCGATCCCGTCTACATGGACGGCCTGATCCTTCCCGGCGGCAGTGCCGAGCAGGACGAACTCCCCCACCTCGCGGCCCGCCGACACCTCGAAACCGAGACCGGCCTCGTCCTGCCCCTGCGCACCATCCTCACCGTCGACTACATGCCCGCCGCCGAATTCCCCGAGGGCCTCAACCTCGTCTACGCGGGCGGCATGCTCACACCCCAGCAATCCCTCACCGCCAGCCACCACCAGCCCCCGGAGGAACTCCGCGCCCTCCACTGGATCCCCCGTCACCAGCTCCACGACGTCATGGCCGAGGACCAGTGCCGCCGCGTCGAGGACGCCTGGGACGCCTGGGAGCACGGAGACGGCCTCCCCCTCCTCGTGCGGGGCGTCCCGGTCCCGGTCGGCTGATCAAGCACCCGGCCCGACGGCAACACCTCAGGGCCGGACCTCCATGAGCACGGTCCGGCCCCTCCTTCCGCAGCACGCGTTCAACCCCTTGAGGTCCCCCATGCTCAAAACCCACCGCCGCCCCCGCATGTTCGTCGCGCGCCTCGACTCCCGTACCGAATCCACGCCCCTGGCCCGCTACCTGCTCCGCGCGTACCTCTCCGGCCTCCCCGCCGGCGACCGCTACTCGGACACCGCCGAACTCCTCCTCGGCGAACTCTTCGCCAACGCCGTCCAGCACTCCGACGCCCCCGACGGCCACCCCATCGAGATCCGCTTCACCCTCACCGGCTCCCGCCTGCGCCTCGAAGTCCACGACGCCGGCACCAACCACCCCGCCCTCCGCACGTCCTCCCCCTCCGACGAGCACGGCCGAGGTCTGCTCCTCGTCAACGAACTCGCCGAACGCTGGGGCTGCACCACCCACCCCGGCGGCCTCGGCAAGTTCGTCTGGGCGCTCGTCGCCCCCGCCCCCGCCCCCGCCCTCGTCACCGCCTGAAAGCCCGAACTCCCCATGCACCTCACCACCCTGGCCCGGCACGCCCTCTCCCGCGGCCGGACCCCCGCCGAGACCTACGCCCTCCTCGCCCGCCGCACCCACAAGCCCCTCCCCTGCGCCCGAGCCGTCTGCCTCGCCCTCACCATCCCGCTCGCCGAGACCACCCGCCGCCTCGACGACTGCCACGACGCCCTCCTCGCCAACCCCCGCCCCGGCACCGAAACGGACACCGGCGAACTCCTCGAAGCCCTCGGCGTCTTCGACATCCCCGTCTCACTCACCGACACCGAACTCGCGATCGTCGAACACTTCCTCACCGCCATCGACGCCATGGGCGGCATCCGCCCGGGCCACCAACACGGCCTCCAGCGCTGGTTCACCACCGGCAACCTCACCACCGCCTACCTCTCCCTCGCCGCCGCCCGCCCCCTCCCCCGCACCGGCGACCCCACCCGCTACTGGGCCGCCCTCACCACCGCCGGCGAACTCCTCACCACCACCCCCAACCCCGACCCCCGCCTCAAGTACGCCCTCACCCACTGCCGCACCCAAGCCACCCGCACCTGACTCCCGCACGAGAAGTCGACCCCGTCGACTTCTCGTGCAACAGCGAACCCCGACCGCCCCGCCGCCCCGCCCCAAATCCCGGCCCGTCCCACGCGCTGGAAGTCGGCCCCACCGGCTTCCAGCTATAACGGCACCACCGGGTTCACCGTGCTGCCGAAGAGGTGGGAAGAGACGACGCAACGCCCGTCCCTGCCACTGAAACACCGACCTATTCCTGAACAGCCAAAACGCGCCCGTCACTCTCGGAAGACAACGGCCTTGAGGGGCGTGGACCGGATGAGGCGCACGGGTCGGGTGAGGGTCGCGCGACGGGCGGATATCGGCGGAGAAGCGCCAGAACTCGGCCTTCATGTAAGGGAGTTATGCGGTACGGTGGTCCCTCCCTTGACGGTCCACCAGGGAGGGAGTCTGTGTGGAACAGGGTGAGGCCGCGCATCTCGCGCTGGGGCGGGCCATCGTGGCGCGGGTCGCCCCCGAGGAGTTGCCCTACTTCGACGAGACCGTGGCGAGCCTGCCGCGCGGAGGGCTCCGGCGCGGGCGGCGGGGGCCCCAGGAGGACCCGCTGGCATTCGGGGGCCTGGCCGAGGTGGTCGTCACCGGGATCGCCTACGGGGTCGCCGCCGAGGTGCTGAAGATGATGGGCGAGACGGCCGGCCGCGGCCTGATCGCGCGCGTCCGGCGGTTATTCGGGCGGCGTCAGGCGGTCGAGCCGGTGGCGCCCGCCCTGAGTGAGGATCGCATCACCGAGTTGGCTGCGGCGGCGGGGCGCAGTGCCGTCCTGCTCGGGCTGCCGCCGGACCGCTCCGAGTTGCTCGCGGCGGCGGTTCGGGACCATCTGAGGACGGCCGACCGGCCCGACGCATGACGGCCGGCGGAGGTGGGACGGCGATACCGGGCCCGGCGCCGACGTCGGGAGCAGGACCGCCCCCGCAGCGCCGACAGCCGCGACGCTGGCCGCTGCCGTCGGGGACGCTGGTCGCGTTCGCGCTGCTGATCTGCGCGGTGCTGTCGTCCCTGACGGTCCTGCACCCCGGCTACGCCGACTTCATCGCCGGGGGCCACATCCGCCCCCATCTCATCAACGACTGCGTCCGCGACATGCTGCGAGAGCCGGGCGGGCTGGGCGCGTTGGCCCGGTCCGACTCCGTGGAGGGGCAGTGCGGCGGCACCGGCGACAGCGGCGACCGCACGTCGCAGGGCATCCTCGTCTCGTACGGGGTCCTCGCCGTGGCGACCACCCTGCACTACCTGTTCCGGTCCGCCCGGCGTGCGCGGCGCCCCGGGATTCAGCCACTGGACCCGACACGCCGTCCCGCGCTGTACGCGGAGACCGCGCGCCTCGCCTCGGGCGTCGACCGGGCCCGCGGCGTGGTCTTCCTGATCGACTTCCTCGACTCCGGGGTCAACGGTGTCACCTTCGGCCGCGCGGGCCGCCGGCAGATCGTCCTCAGCCGGGGCCTGCTCCGCCTCCTCGATGGAAACGCCGCAGACCGGGCGGCCTTCCGCGCCGTCGTCCTCCACGAACTGGCCCATCTGCGCAACCGCGACGTGGACATCACCCTCGTCACCCTCGGCCTGCTGCGCTGCTACTTCGTGCTGATGCTGTTCCCCCGGATGCTCGGCGATCTGGTCAACGTGCTCTTGGTGTCGGAAGCCGCCCCGTACTCCGGGCTGCTGCTGCCCGGCTCGGCCGCGACCGGCGCGGTGCTGCTGATCGCCCGCTCCGTGATCCTGCGGACGAGGGAGTACGGGGCCGACGCCCGGGTCGTGGGGTGGATGGGGACGGCGCAGCCGCTGCTGCACGCCTTCGACCTGGCCTCGGCGGCGTCCGGCGGCCGCCCCGGGCGGTCGGTGCGCGGCTGGTGGGCGAAGGTCACCCGTACACACCCGACGTTCGACCAGCGCCGGGCCTGCCTGGCCGACCGGACGCTGATGATGCACCAGGGGTTCGGGTTCGCCTTCGTCATCGGGTACTGCCTGCCGACCGCCTGGGATCCGGTCTCCTCGGTCACGGCGAGGATCCGGCAGGGCGGTGGGGTCAGCGATTGGTGGCCGGCCCGGTTGATCACCCTGGTCCTGGTCCTGGTGCTGCTGCTGACCGTGGCCCGCTCCTCGCTGCACGGGCTGCGTCCCCGGGCGGAGCAGTGGTGGGAGCGGCAGCCGGCGGGAGAGCGGAGGGGACGGTGGACAGGGCGTAGGACGGGAAGGCCCTCGCCGGTGCCGTTCCGGCTGGGGTTGGGCCTCGGGGTGCTGACGGGCGTCACGCTCGCGCCCAGCGCGGTCATCGACCGGATGATGATGCAGGGGTTGCGCATCTCCTCGCAGGCCTCCGGCTGGCTGACGGTGGCGCTCCTCGCGTTGCTGTTCACCGTGTGGTGCCAGTACCTCGGGGACTCCTGGGCGCGCGCGGTGGACCTGACGCGGCGTCCGGTCATCACCCTCACGCTGGTGGGCCTGGTGGTGGCGGTGGCCGTGGTCGTGGAGGCGCGGACCGTCTTCGATCTCCAGTGGCAGATCGAGTTCGGCCAGTTCATGGACGCCCGCCTGGCCGCTCTGCCCGGTCCGCTGCACACCGCGGTGTGGGCGCAGTTCGTGTACATGTCGCAGCTCGTCTCCCCGCTCTGGCTGCCCTCCGTACTCGCGATGCTGCTGGGGGTGCCACTGGTCGGCGCGGCGTGCGGGCGGCGGCTGGCCAGGGGTGCGGCGGCGCGGGAGCGGCGCGGCCCGCCGGTCCCACCGGTTCCGCCCGTACGGCCGGCGCGGCGCCTCCTCGTCCCCGTGCTGGCGGTGGCCGCCCTGACGGCGTACCTGCTGCCGCCCACGTACATGTGGTGGGCGCACCAACTCGGCCTCGACTCGCTGGCCCACCCCCTCTTCGTGGCTCCGATCACGGAGGCCGCGATCGCCGGGACACTGGTCGGCGGCCTGGCCCGGAGGCGCGGCACGGTGTGGGCGGTGCTCGTCTCGACGGCGGTGGGGCTCTGGTTGTGCCGGTCCCTGCCGACGAGCCTGTGGAGTCTCCAGGTGGGCATCGGAATCGAGGGGGCGGTCCTCGGCTCCCTGCTCATGACGGCGATCCCGCGTCGCCGCCGCCCCGTTTCCCGCCCTACGGCGCCCGTCGGACCGCCTCCCTACCCGCCCGGACCCCACCCTCCGTCGCCCTGGCCACCGCCGTCCGGGCCCTACCCGCCAGGCCCGAACCCGTCCGCGCCCTGGCCACCCGACGGACGCGGCGCCCCACCACGGGATCCGACCGCCTGATCTTGCCATTTGAGCTCGCAGGTGACCCGACCTGCTGATCCGCGCTTCGTGCCGGGACAGCGGAGGCGGCTGCTCTCCATGCTCCGAGGTGTCGAGTCAGGCGGCATGAGGAACGGCCGCTGCGCGACCTGGGGCGCGCCGCCTACGTGCTGCGGGCGAGCAGCTGCTTGACGCCTTGCTCCGGCCGCAACGGAGTTCGGGTCGGCGACGGCGACCATGCCGACCGCGCCGAGCCACCTTCGCGCGGAACCGCGCGCGTCGCCGTCGCCGGCCCGTTCGACCGAGCTAGCCGCGTTCGGGTTCGTCGTGGATGGTCAGCGCTCCCGCGAGGTCGAGGTCGGCGACGGTGCCGTTCGCGCCGGCGCGGACGAGCAGGACCGCGCCGAGCGCGGTGCTCCAGAACGTCCTGGTCTCCACGTCGAGCGGTCGGCGGGCCTCCCAGCCGCGAGCGTCGATGAGCTGGCTCACGAAGCGCTCGGACTGCCGGAACAGCAGCTGGAGGTGCCGGTCGACCACGGGGGCGAGTTCGGGCTTGGAGATCCCGGCGGCGAGTGCCCGCGCGACCGACGGGAGCGAGGGCATGGCCAGGACGGCGCGGGCGATGTTGCGCCGGAACGTCGCCGCGTCGGGGGCCTGGCGGCCGATGCGCTCGATCCGCCGGGCGTCGTGCAGCAGGCCGAGGAAGGCGGCGTGCACGAGCAGCGAGTCCTTGGAGCCGAAGTAGTAGGTGACCTGGTTGGGGAAGACGCCCGCCGCGTTCGCGATCTCCGCGACGCTGAGCTCCGCGCCGGGCCGCTCCTCGCAGAGCCGTGCGGTCGCCTCGATCAGCTGACGTCTCGTCGCGCGGCCGCGGTCACGCGACGAGACGCCGGCCGACCGGGCCGGCGTCGTCGATCGGCCCGTCGTCGTCGATCGGCCCGTCGTCGGTCGGGCTTCGGTTCGCTTCTTCTCCACCCCCGAATTGTATGTGATACAACTAGGCCAGTTCGTTTGTATGGCATACAAGAAAGGCGGAAGGGCATGCCCCTGACCGAAGTCGTCGTGACCGGACTCGGCGCGATCACCCCACTCGGCGGAGACGTGGAGTCGACCTGGAAGGCCCTGCTCTCCGGCGAGTCGGGCATCCGTGGCGGCGCCCTGCGCGGCCACGAGGACACCGGCCTCCCCGACACCGCCGCCGGGACGATGGCGGTCGACCCCTCCCGGTCGCTGCCGCCGGTGCAGGCCCGGCGGCTCGACCGCTCGCAGCAGGCGGCCCTCGTCGCCGCGGCCGAGGCCTGGGCGGATGCCGGTGCCCCACAGGTGGCCCCGGACCGGCTCGCGTCGGCGATCGGCACCGGCATCGGGGGCGTGGGGACGCTGCTGAAGGAGGACGACGTCCTGGAGACGGCCGGGAGGCGGCGCGTCTCGCCCCGCACGGTGCCGATGCTCATGCCCAACGCGGCGGCGGCGCTGATCAGCATCGAGTACGGCGCACGGGCCGGGTCCTACACGCCGGTCTCGGCGTGCTCCTCCGGCGCCGAGGCGATCGCCCTGGGGGCCAGGCTCATCCGCGCCGGCGAGGCGGACGTGGTCATCGCGGGCGGGACGGAGGCCGCGATCACGCCGATCACCGTCGCCGGCTTCGCCCAGGCACAGGCGCTGTCGCGGCACACCGCCGAACCCGCCTCCGCGTCCCGGCCGTTCGCCGCGGACCGCAGCGGATTCGTCCTCAGTGAGGGCGCCGCCGTCGTGGTGCTCGAAAGCGCCGAGCACGCCGCCCGCCGGGGCGCGCACGTCCACGCGGTGCTCGCGGGAGCCGGCATCGCCGCCGACGCCCACCACATCACGGCCCCCGCCCCCGACGGCTCCGGCCAGGTCTCCGCCATGCGCAAGGCCCTCGCGCAGGCCGGCCTGGCCCCCGGGCAGATCAACCACGTCAACGCCCACGCCACCGGAACCCCGGCCGGCGACGCCGCCGAGGCGCACGCGATCAGGGAGGTCTTCGGCCGCGCCACCGTCACGGCCCCCAAGGCGGCACTCGGCCACCTCTTCGGCGCGGCCGGTGCGATCGAGGCGCTCATCGCCGTCCTCAGCGTGGAGCACGGCGTCATCCCGCCGACCCGCAACCTCACCGCGGCCGGCGTCGGGCCCGACATCGATCTCGACGTCGTCGCCGCGCGCCGGGACGCCCCCCAGGAGGCCGTGCTCAGCAACTCCTTCGGCTTCGGCGGACAGAACGTCTCACTCATCGTCACCGCCGCCCGGCGCCAGGCCCCCCGCGCGGCCTCGACGACACCCTGACCCGGGCGAACCGGCGTCCGATCAGTCGGCGGCGGCCCTCTGCGGAGAGCGGTGCGCGCCCGTCCCAACCGGTGATCACCACCGGCCGGCCGAGGCCGCACAGCCCCGTACGAAGAGGCATCGGCGGGCCCCGCACGATCACGCGGGGCCCGCCGGGCGGGCGGGAGCGGCGGCTTCCGGCGTCTCCGGCGTCTCGGCCAGGACGTGCCGGCCGCACCGGCCGCGTTCCCGGCGGAACTCCGATCAGCCCACCGGACGGGTGGCGGGTCGGAGCACCGCACGGGCCCCCGTCGCGCGGCGGGTCAGTTCCAGACCTGGCCCAGGAAGTAGCCGCCGGTGCCGCGCTCGTAGTAGTGGTCGCCGTAGAGGCCGCCCACGCACCTGGTCTTCGTCTCGGTCGGGTTGGTGGCGAAGGAGCCGACCATCACGCTCGTGTCGGAGTCCCACAGCTCCGCACGGCCCCAGTACGACAGCGCCTTGTGCGTGCCCGAGAAGCAGACCTCGTGGTTGCCGTTGGCCGCGACCATGCCGGAGTAGCAGATACCGCCCCAGCTCTCGCAGGTCGAGCTTGCGGCGCTCGCCGAGGAGGCGTTGAACAGCCCGAACGCCGCCACTGCGGCGGTGGCCGCGGCCACCTTGACGATCCTCTTCTTCAGCATGCTTCGACTCCGTTCGCTCGATGTCCTGTTGTGGTCCGGCGGTCCGCACCGCCCGAACACGACTTCGAGACTAGGAAGCGGGCGCCCGTCCGAATGTGCGCTCCGTGCGGGGATCCTCGACGCTCCGTGCGAGGGCCCCGGCGAGGCTCAGCCCCCGGAACTCGGTCGGAGTGAGCCCGTAGGCCTGACGGAAGGTCCGGCTGAAGACGGTCGCGCTGCTGAACCCCCAGCGGTGGGCTATCGACTGCACCGTGTAGGCGTGGAGCCGGGTGCTGGCGAGGTCTTCCCGACAGCGCTCCAGCCGGCGGCGGCGGATCCAGGCGTGGACGGTCTCCGGCTGCGGGTCGTGGGAGCGGAACAGCTGGTGGAGGCTGCGCAGCGAGATGTTGTGCCGCGCGGCGACGGCGCCCGGGGTCAGCTGCGGATCGCCGAGGTTGTCCTCGATGAAGGCGCGGATGCGTTCCAGCAGCACCCGCGCGCGGACCTCGACCGGCAGCTGCCCCGCGTCGTCGAGCCGCTGGGCGAGCAGGACTCCGGCGAGTTCCACCGCGACCGAGCCCAGCCTGCGCAGCTCCGCCGCCTCGCAGGTGTCGCCGTGGGCCTCCAGACCGTCCAGGAAGCTCATCAGCACGGCCGCGACCCCGTGTCCGCCGGTGAGCCTCCCGGCCAGCAGCCGCTCCAGGCGCCGGCCGGGCAGCGGGAGCAGGGTGCGCGGGAACTGCAGCATCGTCAGCCGGACCGGGTCGGGCCCGGGCAGGATCCGGGTGTCGGACGGGCGCGAAGTGTCCCAGAGGACGAACTCACCGGCCCCGATCCGGTTCTCGTTTCCCGACTGGGACAGCACCGCGGCGCCCCTGCGGATCAGCGCCAGCTGGTACTGCTCCGGGTCACCATGCCGGATCAGGGCCGGTGTCCGCCGCGACCGCAGCGGCGAGAAGGCGAACCGGGCCATCCGCAGCGGCCCCAGGTCCAGCATTTCGGCCTCGGCGTGGAACTCGGTGGACGGTTCCGGGCTCATCACCGTCGGCATCACCGTCTGCGCGACCGTGTCGTTGAACCAGTCGAACCGTTCGCTCGGCCGCACGGTTTCAGGCAGCAAGGAGATCCACATACCGCTTTCCCCCCGAAAAGTGGATGACAGGGACTCACGTCCCACGCGGAATGCTGGTTCCGCCGGGGGGCATCGTGCCACCGAAGAGTGCTCTCGTGGGGGAGGCCGACGCGACGTGATCCCGCCGTGTCGGCGCCGGCCCCGGGGCGTCAGCGGTGGCGCTGCACCGGTTCGTCAGAGGTGCTGAGCACCTGGGCGACGGTGGCGGCCCGTACGGCCGGCGGGGGCGGCGATGGAACGACGGCCGGCCGGCGTACCTCCGACAAGCCACCGCACGGCCCGGTTCTCACCGAGGCCGTCAACTCCAGTGCCGTCTCGTCGATCGTCGGCTGATTCCCAAGCTGACCGACCAGGTCACCGTTAGGCTGTGCGCGATCGGCCGTGCGCGATCGGCCGTGACGGAGCCGCGCTGTGGAGCCCGCGTTCGACGCGGGCTCCACAGTCGGGACAGGGGGGTGTGCGGTGTATCCGCTAGGGCTTGGTGTGGTGTCGTGGTGGTGGCTCGCGATCCTGGTGACCGCGGCGTTCTGGGCGCTCCTGGTGCCGGGAATGCCCACCCGCACACACCGGATCAGCACCGCGTTGGCGCCGCTCGCGATGGCGCTCTTCGGGATTGGCAGCTACCACGCGAAGCACATGGAAGCGGCCACGGTGCTCGCCATGTACTCGTTCGCGGTGGCGTCCATCCCGGCGGGCGTGATCGGCCACCGCCGGGAGCTGGCACGGCGGTTGATGGAGGCGAAGGAGAAGGGGGAGTCGGAGGACGAGGCGGCTCCGCCCGCGATGCTCGCACAACTCCTCGCGTCGCTCGTCGTGTTCGGCGGCCTGGCGTTGTGGGTCACTCGATAGCTCGGTTCGTCCGCAGGTCACCTGCCCGCGACAACCCCATTCCCAGGTGCATGACCCGCCGGCCAGGGCTTGTGCGAGGCGGTCGTCGACGCCTGCTCCGTCAGCGCCGAGGTGACCCGACCTTGTCGGACATGAGGAGCGCCGCCGTCCGGGCCCCCTCTTTCGGTCTTGCCGCCCGGACCCCGCCGCTCCCTTGCGGTTCCTTCGCGCCGGAACCGAGGACCGTTGTCCGGGCGGCGGAGTTCCCAGGGCGCCGTCGTCCGCCGCCAGGAGGGGTTTCGGATCGTGGTGATCGTGCTGTGGGCCGGCATCGGGGTGCTGTTCGCGCTGCTGCCGCTCGTCCACTGGCTGCTGCGTGCCCGGTCGACGCCGCTCCGGGCATCCGTGGCCGTCGCGCTGGTGCTCTGGCTGGTGCTGATGCTCGCGGTGGCGTTCGACCAGCTGCAGCTGCGGAGCGAGGCCGAGCTGTACCTGCTGTACATGCCGCTCGCCGAACTGGTCGTCCTGGTCGGCCTGTGGCTGGACCGGCGGATCGCCGGCCCGCGCACGGAGCGCCCGACCGGCTGGCCCCGGGCGGCGGGCACCGCCTTCCACGGCCAGCTGACCCTCGTCCTCGCCGCGACCCCGCTGCTGGCGCTCGTGGCCTTCCACGAGGCGGACCTCCCGTCCGCGAAGGCGGTGCCGGAGCCGCCGCCCGGCTACACCGTCCTCCGCGCCGGCAAGGACTGCGGCAGCGGCAACGGCGCCACCTGCTGGCGCACGCTCTACCTGGCGGGCCCGCCCGACGTGCCGACGGCGGCGGCCGCCGACCGGCTCCGGCCCCGGCAACGGTGTGAGACGAACGGCTGGTTGATCGACCGCCGTGACCTCTGCACCGGGGTGAGCACCGACGGCGCCACGATCGTCTACCGCGTCCTCCTCGGCGGCAACGGGCTCTAACCGCGGCCCGCTGGAGCCGGCGGGCGCCGCGTCCAGCCCGCCCGGGCGCAGCCCGGCGGGCGTGCTCGGCGGCGTCGGCTGCTGCTGCTCGGGCTGGTCGGTCACCGGTCGCCGCTGGCGGCGAACGTCCGGGCGAAGGCCTCGCCGGCGGGGGCCACTGCTGGCCGCCCGGTACCGGAAGCGCCCCACCAGGAGCAGAGCGGCCACGATGTCGTCCACGGTCCGGTGCCAGTGGTCGGCGCCGGCGCGCCCTCGGGGCGGTGGCCGGGTGGGATCCCGCCGGACGGTGGTGGTGGCCCCTTCCTCGGCCACTCGACCTGGTCACCCGCCGTCCGGCTCCCCGCCGCGCCCGGCCCCCGCCGCCGACCACCGACCGCCGTCCCGGCTCGCGAAAAATTCTTCGAACCCGGCTGCAACCCCCCGGCGGGATGGACGTCTATGTCAGTGAGAGGCGGGAGAGCGGCCGGCGAAGAGCCGGGGGGCTCGGGCCGGCTCCGGGGGCGCGACCGTGGGCGCCCGTCCTTTCCGCACCACACCATCACCTTGTCCTTGGGGGGACTGTCACATGAACGCGTCCGCTATCGCCCGTATTGCGAAGATCGTCCCGCTGGCCGTCGTCGCCGCCGTCGGCGTCGCGGCCTGCGGCCCGACGAACAGCGGGGCATCCGTCGCCGCCTCCGCTCCCTCCACCACCCCGGCGGCCACCTCCTCGGCCATCCCCGGCGCGGGCGCCGTCCCGACCACCCCGGCCGCGCCGACCAGCGAAGCCCCCGCCGCCGTGCCCGCCGGGACCCAGGGCACCGCGCCCGAGGCCAAGCCCGCCGCGAAGACCCCGGCCAAGCCGGCCGCCGCCAAGACCGGCGCCAAGGACGCGGCCCGGCCCGCCCCCGCCAAGCCCGCCGGCCAGTCCGGCGGCATCGGCATCACCTTCAACGGCCCGAACCAGGAAGGCCAGATCGCTCTGGGTGAGCTGGTGCCCTTCTCCGTCACCTGGAAGAACAACGACACCACCGGCACCCGCAGCATGGTCCCCGTGGTGGCGACCCAGCCGTACGAGGGCGCGCCCTGCCCGCTGGTCTTCGCGATGGCGGACGGCACCCTGGAGCGCAAGGACGCCTCGGGCTGGAAGACGCTGGACCACCTCAGCCAGGGCACCGGAACGGACCACGTGATGAACCGCGGCGAGGGGGCCTTCACCCTCGCCGCCGGCGAGAGCCGGACCATCGAGTACCGGATGCGCCTGTCCACGGCCAACCGCCCGGGCCCGCTCGTGATCGAGGCGGACGCCCCGGCACCGCACGCCACGGACCTCCAGGACATGGCCAAGGCCGAGTGGCACGCCGCGGTCGTCGACTTCAACGGCCCGTGGGTGAGCAGCGTGTCGACCACGAACCTCCAGGTCGGGACGGCCCCGACCGAGTTCGGCTTCACCGTCACCTCGCCGCGGGGCACCGCGGACCTGCACCCCGAGGTGGTCGTGTCCAGCCCCTACGGCCTGACCGAAGGGGACGTCGCCCTGGAGGCGAAGGTCGGCGGCGCGTGGACCCCGGTCGCGCTGCACGACGACTGCGGCGGCCTGACCGCGGTCGCCCCGACCGGGCTGGAGGTCAAGCGCTCGGGCGACTCGGCCGAGTACGCCTTCCGGATCACGATGACCAAGCCCTCGCAGCACGGCGTGAACGTCCAGGTGGCCGCCCGGGCGGGCGACCACCGCGCCACCCTCGACTACATCTCCCCCCGGTGACACCCCCGCGCCGATGACCGAAGGGCCCGGCCTCCCCCTGCTGGAAACCGCCTCGGGAGGCCGGGCCTTCACCATGCCGCGACCGGACCCGTCAGGCCCGGCGAGGCACAACGTCGTTTGCGCTCCGCCCGCACGGAGGTGACCGGCCGCGACGTCGGGTCTCGGCTCAGTGCGACCAGTAGGTGTCCTCGGTGTCCGGTCGCAGGGGCGAGAGCGGGCGGGCGTAGTCCGGAGCGTATGCGACGTCGCCGCCGCTGACGGACATGGTGAGGGTGAGCGTCCGGTCCGGTTCCGGCGAGAGCGCGACCCACACGGCGATTCCCTCCGGGGTTTCGGCGCTGAGGTAGTCCGGGCCCTCGTCCGGGGTGCTCGGTGTCCAGGCCGAGGGCTTCTGCCGGTAGCCGCGCAGTCTCCACTCGGCCTCGATGCCGTCCCGCAGCTCCTGCCGATGGGAAGCGCTGATCCTGGTACGGGCGGTGAACCGACGGTCGACGGTGGACAGCTTGCTCGGTGTGCCGTCCGAACGCGGCTCGTACCGGTTGACGGTACAGCCCCTGTCGCTCAGCACGAGGCTGGGACTCAGGCCTCCCAGCGTGTCGTGGACGGTCTGCTCACTGAGCGCGTGGAACTGCTCCGGGGTATGGCGGACCCTCTCGGGTCCGGGCTTGGACGCGTAGTCATCAGGACCGATGGACCACCACACGGCGATCTGGAACGCGAACACCGCCCCGATCAGGGCGACAAAACCCGCCGCCGCCACCAGAGCCGCCTTCACCAACGTCTTGCCGGACAACCCGAACCCCCTGCTGCGCGTCGTACGGCCACCGTATGCGCGCGGCCCGGCGCGACTCCTGAGCATCCGTACTCAGAAAGACCGGCTTCGGTCACACGATGGCGTGAACCGTGGGGCCGGAGGCCGACGGCCTGAACCGCCTGCTGCGGTGTTCCTACGGACGGCGCGCGGCGGTCGCGTGCGTCATCGACTCCCCCTCGCTCCCGTGGCCGGCGGTCGTTCGGCCCAGTTCCGCGGCCCCAGCGTAGAACGGCGGCGGCCCCCAGGGGGGTGGGGACCGCCGCCGCACATCACCGGCCGCACATCACCGAACGCTCCTCACGGCCTGCTGTTCAACCGTGTTCGGTGAGGTCGCCGTTCACCGGGCCCGGCCGTTCACCGGGCCCGGCCGTTCACCGGAGCCGGCCGTTCACCGGCCGGCTGTCGGTCACGGGCCCGTGATGGTCCAGTACACGGCGGCGTTGTTGCCGCTGCCCCCGCTCATCGCGAACCGGAACATCGGGTCGGAGCCCGCGGAGTCGTAGCTGTTGCTGCCGACGTACGGGTTGTTCCAGTGGAGCTGGACGCGCTTGCCGTTGAGCGCGGGGTTCCCGCAGTTCTCGGCGTCGTAGATGACGTGGCCCTCGGTCCCGGTCATGAAGCCGTTGCTCTCGGACTGCCAGCGGCCGGTGTTCCCGTCGTTCACGATGGCGTCCGGAGCCGACGTCCAGATGCCGTGGTCCAGCCAGGTGCTCTGCAGGCGCAGCTGGCAGCCCGTCCAGTTGACGACCGAGACCTGCGTGCTGCGCGCAGCGCTCAACGTCTGCGCCTGCGCGGGACGCTGGTCCACGGTGGTCGCGCCGGCCGGGGCGGCCGTCGCGAACAGTCCGGCGACGCCGGCCGCGGCCAGGGCCGAACGCATCAGAACCTTCCGTATCGCCATGGGTTCATTCCTCTCGTTCTCGGACCGCATCGGTGCGGTCGTCGTGCTCGAAGCCTCGACCCCGCCCGTCGACAGGCGGTCGACAACCTGTTGACAGCCTGTTGACGGGCGATGGACGGGCGACGGACGAGCGATGGACGGGCGACGGGGCGCGGGCCACCGGCGCGCCTCGGTGAGGCGAGGCGATCGGGCGCCCGCCGGCCGCCGCACCGCCCGGCGGCGTCGCCCCCGACCAGGAGTGATGCGGTCGGTATCATGCGCCGGGGAATCGTTTGCGGGCGGAGGGGGAAGGCCGGTGGGTGGTTTACGGTTCTCGGTGCTGGGGCCGCTGCGGGGGTGGCGGGACGGCGGCGAGCTCGCGCTCGGGTCACCGCAGCAGCGCAGCCTGCTGCTCGCGCTGCTGCTGCGGGCCGGCCGCCCGGTGTCGACCGGTCAGCTCGTCGACGACCTGTGGGGCGAGGAGCCGCCCGCCAAGCCGTCCGCCGTGATCCGCACCTACGTCCACCGCCTGCGCCGCGTGCTGGGACCGGCCGCGCCCACCACGCTCAGCGGGGGCTACCTGCTCGCCCTGGACCCCGGCGCGCTGGACACCCACCGCGTCGAGGAGCTCCTCGACGAGGCCAGGGAGCTGCGCGCCGACGGCGAGCACGCCCATGCCGCCACCACGCTGCGCTCCGCACTGGCCCTGTGGCAGGGCGAGCCGATGACCGCGCTGCCCGGCCCCTACGCCGAACGGCAGCGCGGCGAGTGGGCCGAACGCCGGGTCACCGTCCTGGAGTCGTGCCTGGAAGCCGAGGTCGAGGCCGGGCCGTCCGGCGAGGCCGTCGCCGAACTGACCGCCGTCGTGGCCGAACACCCGCTCAGGGAACGGTTCTCCGAACTGCTGATGCTCGCCCTGTACGGAACCGGCCGGCAGGCCGAGGCCCTGGGCGTGTACCGCACGGCGGACCGACGGCTGCGCGAGCAGCTCGGCGTCAGCGCGGGCCCGGGCCTGCGCGAGCTGCAGCGCCGGATCCTGGTGGCCGACGCCGGCCTCGTCGACGCCCCACGGCCCCGGCCCGCCGCGGCCCGCCCGCCCCACCAGGTGCGCCCGCCGTACCGGGCGGCGGTACGGCCGACCCAGGTCCCGGCCGACCTCGCCGACTTCACCGGCCGCGAGGCGCAGACCGAGGCCCTGCGGACCGTCCTGGTCGCCCCGCACACCGTGCCCGTGGCCGCCGTCTCCGGTCTCGGCGGCGTGGGCAAGACGGCGCTGGCCGTCCACGTCGCCCACGCGCTGGCCGCCGACTTCCCCGACGGCCAGCTCTACCTCGACCTGTACGGCGCCGACGGCCGCCCCACCCGTCCCGAGGAGGCCGTCGGCGCCTTCCTGCGCTCCCTCGGCGTACCGGCGGACGCGCTGGCCCCCGGGCTCGCCGAACGTTCCGCCCAGTTCCGCTCGCTGCTCTCCGGCCGGCGCGTGCTGGTGGTCCTCGACAACGCCCGGGACGCCGAACAGATCCGGCCGCTGCTGCCCGGCCGTCCCGGCTGCGCCGTCCTCGTCACCAGCCGGGCCCGGCTCGGCTCGCTGCCCAACGCGCACGTCGTCGAGCTCGCCGCCTTCGCCCCGCAGGAGGCCCTCGGCCTGCTCGGCCGGGTGATCGGCGGGCAGCGGCTGCGGGCCGAGGAGCGGACCGCAGCCGAACTCGTCCGGCTCTGCGGACACCTCCCGCTGGCCGTGCGCATCCTCGCCGCCCGCCTCGCCTGCCGGCCCGGCTGGAGCATGGACCGGCTGCTCGACAAGCTGTCCGGCGACGCGCGCCGACTGGACGTGCTGCGCGCCGGGGACCTCGCCGTCGAACCGGCGTTCCGCTTCGGCTACGACCAGCTGACACCCGAACAGGCCCGGGCCTTCCGGCTGTTGGCGGTTCCGGAGGTACCGGACCTGTCGCCGGGCGCGGTCGCGGCGGTGCTCGGCCTGCCCGAGCGGGACGCCGAGGAGCTGGCCGAGTCGCTGGTCGACTGCTCGATGCTGGAGACCGCGCCGCCGGACCGCTACCGGTACCACGACCTGCTGCGCGCCTTCGCCCAGCAGCTCGCCCCGGAACCGGCGGCGGACCCGAAGGGCCCGGCGGAGGCGGACCTCCCGGCCGCCGTCCTCACCCGCCTGGCGGTCCGTCACCACGCCGAGACCCTCGCGGCCCTCGGCCCCTCCGCCGCCCGCGCCGCCCTGCCCGGCACGGCTGCCGATTCCGGTTCCGGTTCCGGTTCCGGTTCCAATGCCGGTGCCCGTACCGGCACCGGATCCCGTTCGGCGCCGTCCCACGGCCGCGTCGACTACCACGGCATCGGCGCACTCGTCGTCCAGTACGCCGCCCTCCCGCAGCCGCCCCGGCTCGACCTGGTGGCCGAACTGCTGCTCGGCTGCAGCCTGTTGTACGACACCGGCCAGGCCACCCGGCCGCTCGGCCACGCCGCCAAGGTCCTGCTCCAGGCCGCCGTACGGCAGGACGACCGCACCGCCGAGGTCAGGGCCCGGCTGGTGCTCGGACGGCTGCTCACCGAGGTCGGCTCCGAACCCGCGGCCCTCGCCGAACTGTTCAGGGCCCGCGACCTGTGCACCGCCCACGACCTGCCGGGGCCGCTGCTCGCCCTGGCCCACGCCTCGCTGGCCGCCCTGTTCGTCCAGGTCGGCCGGCCGGGCGAGGCGGTCGCCGACTCCACGGCGGCGATCTCGGCCTGGGAGAAGCTCGGCGACCGGCGCTCGGTGGCGGCCGAACTGCTCAACCTGGCCCGCGCGTTCACCGAACTCGGCCGGTTCGACGCGGCCGTCCGCGTCGTCGACCAGTCCCTGCTGATCTGCCACCGCCTCGCCGACCACGACCTCCAGGCGCTCGCCCTGGAATCGATGGGCACGATCGCCCACGACCGCGGCGAGTTCGAACAGGCGCTGCGCCACCACCGCAACGCCCTGTCCCTGCTGCGGCCGGACGACCGGCGCCGCACGGGCCGCACGCTGCTGCGGCTGACCGAGTCGCTGCGCGCCGTCGGCCGCGGCGAGGAGGCGGTGGCGGCGGCCGGGCGGGCGGTGGAGGTGCTGACGCTCGACGGCGACCGTCGGGGGCGGGGGCTGGCCCTGGCGGCGCTCGGCGCCGCGCTCGACGAACGCGGCGGGGACGGCGACGGGGACGCGGCCCGGGCGCACCAGGCGGAGGCCTACGACATCCTGGCCTCCCTCGGCTCCCCCGAGGCCGGGCGGCTGCGCGGGCTGATCGGCCCGGACGGGCCCGCCGTCCGGCCCCGCCGGCAGTGGCCGTCCTGGCTGCCGGCGTGACCGGCGGAGGCCGGAGGGACAGGAGGGGCAGGAGGGGCCGGGCGACGGACCGCCGGGCGACGGCTCAGCTGAACGTCCACACCTGGTTCGCCGCGCCCGAACAGGGCGTCACGTGGGCTCCCAAGCCGATGCCCTCGGACGTCAGGCACATCTTGCTCTCGGCGTTGGAGAGCCGGTAGCCGCCCTGGACCGGCGAGACGGCCCAGACCTGGTTCCAGCCGGACGGCGGGCTCGTCCAGATCTGCACGGACCCGCTCCTGCGGTCCTGGTCCAGCACCTTGGTGAAGTTGCTGGAGGCGTTGCGCAGGTAGTACATCCCCTCGCCGACCTGCTGCAGCTCCCACAGCTGCGCCGGCGTGCCGTTGGCGGTGTAGGTGCCGACCATGTTGCCGTCCTGGTTCAGGGAGGAGTAGTTGTCCAGCGCACCGTTGGTGCCGGTGATCTGCGCCACCGGGGGCAGCTGCGGCTTCGGCTGCTGCGTGGGCTGTGTCGACTGCGTCGGTGTCGCGGACGCCGTGGGCGTGGCCGCGTCGCCGGGGTCCGGCCGGGGCGGGCCGGTGGGGGTCGGTGCGGGCGCGACGGGGTTCCGGTCGTCGGCGGACGCGGCCGGGGCCGGCGCGGCGGGGCTGGGCGCGGTGGCGGTGGCGGCGGGAGGTGTGGCGAAGGGGCTCCGGCCGGTCGGGGCGGGAGCGTCCGCAGCGGTGGGCACGGGACTCCCGCCCGGGCCGGGCACGGCCGGCGGGGACGGGAGCGGGGCCTCCGCCGAGGCGGGGGGCTGTCCGGCGAGCGGGCGGCCGGCCTCCACCAAGGGGGCGGAGTCCGGCCGCGCGGGGCCGACCGCGGAGGCGTC